>DASQKT010000109.1:0-7214 GCA_035630415.1 Skermanella sp. | reverse complement strand
GCTCTGATGAGGGACTAGAATTCGTATAATGAGAATTTCAGGACATGAGCCGCAAATGTCGGTCGAAAATTCGAATAATGCCAGATATTAGGCTACAAGCTATAGTGTATAGCGCGTCGCTCGCAACCGGGGCCTTTGACTGGCGGCGCTAGTCGTATTGACCTGTATGGATAGGGTGTCGGCTCAACACCCCCTCCACGCTCTGCCAGATCTCGCGGCCTTCCCTGTCCCCCTTGGCATCGGCATCTTCGGCTCGCGCTGCCGCCTGATTGGCGGCCTGACGGCCATAGCGACCAATCAACAGGTTTGCCACAGCCCAATGTTCATGCCCCACCACCATGCCGCCTCCTATTGCCGAGTAATCCAGCTTATCCATGTCTTCCACGGTGCTACTCCTTTAAAACAGTTCGGTAGCTTCAACTATTCCGCACCTCAGTGGTTTTTTTCACGGGCAAGAACACCGATCTGTCAGCAGTGCGCCATGCAGGTGCCTGATAAAACATGAAATAAATGGAGTTTTTCTATCCGATGAGCTGGGTCATCAACATTCTCGTCCTATCCCTGATCGTCGGGTTGGTAATATCCTTCTTCAATATCAATCCTATGGGCATCCTGAACGATACCTGGGACACGATACTGGCGGTCGGCGGACTCTTTAAGGGCGTGCTGGACTGGGCGCTGCCTTACATCCTGGTCGGAGCCGTGGTCGTCGTTCCGATCGCGTTGATCGGCGCGCTGCTGCGCTTCCTGCGCCGTCCTCGCTGAAGGTCGCCGGTCTCGGTTCCAATTGCCTCAGTTCCAGTTGCCTCAGTTCCAGTTGCCTCAGTTCCAGTCGAAGGTGAGATCCGTCACAATGTGACAAACCTGTGACGTGCCGCGTGCGCAGTGTCCGCAACGAGCAGGTCCAGATAAATTAACCATGCGACCGGGTTATGACCGGACCCGCGATGACCCCATCGCGGACGAGGTCGGTTCGCATCCTCTACTCATCGCGCATTCGCCTCAGGGTGACAGCTAGTCTGTCACCTCTTTTTTGCGTGTGCGTCTTTACCTAATATCAACCAATGACGGCCAAGCCGCTGGAAAGAAAAAAAGCCAGGGGTTCTTGAAGAACCCCTGGCTCAAAGGCGATTACAGGGAGGGTTAGAGACAAGAGTGTTTCTATCTCAGGGGCTGAGGGGCCACGTTGATCTAGATCAAAGGAAATGAGACTTCCGAAATTTTTCCAAAAGGCGATCGAAGATTACCCTTTCCAGAGTCTTAAGATCCTCTTCCGAAGTAGTTTGTCTTACCCCTGGCGGCCCGGACCGTACAGCCGCTCGGGTGGAGTTTCCACCTCGAGGATGGTAGCGACGGTGCCGTCCCTGGCGGCGCGGTAGAAACAGCTCCGCCGTCCGGTATGGCAAGCTACTCCTTTCTGATCCACCAGCAGCAGCAGCGTATCGCCGTCGCAATCGATGCGCAGTTCCTTGAGGTGCTGGACCTGCCCCGAGGTTTCGCCCTTCCGCCACAACCCGGCGCGGGAGCGGGAGTAGTAGCAAACCCTGCCGGTGCTCAGCGTCTCGTCGATGGCGTCGCGGTTCATCCAGGCCATCATCAGCACTTCGCCGGTATCGTGCTGTTGCGCTATCGCCGGGACCAACCCGTCGGCATTGAAGCTGACCAGGGCCAGCAACTCGTCATGTGTCGTCGCGGTCATGCCGCCTCTCCCAGTCTCGTCAGTCCGCGCTCGAGATCGGCGATCAGGTCGCCGGCGTCCTCCAGCCCCGCGTGAAGCCGGATCATCGGCCCCTGGCTGTTCCAGGTCGACGCGGTACGCAGCTTTTCCGGGCTGGCCGGCAGGATCAGGCTCTCGTAGCCGCCCCAGCTATAGCCCATGCCGAACAGCTCCATGCCATTCAGGAAGGCCGATATGGCCTGTTTGGATACCGGCTTCAGCTCCATCGCGAACAGACCGCTGGCGCCCAGGAAATCGCGGCGCCACAGCGCATGGCCGGGATTGTCGGGGAGGGCAGGGTGAATGACGCGCGCGACCTCCGGCCGGTTCTGGAGCCACTGCGCCAGTTCGATCCCGGTCGCCTGATGCTGCCGGAGGCGGGTGCCCATGGTCCGCAGTCCGCGCAGGCCAAGATAGATGTCGTCCGGGCCGGCGCAGGTGCCCAACTGCACGGCATAGCGCTTCAGTTGATGCCAAAGTTCCGGCGTGCGGGCGGTGATGACGCCCAGCATCGCGTCGGAATGGCCGACCATATACTTGGTAGCGGCATGGATCGACAGGTCGACGCCGTGGTCGAACGGCCGGAAGAACAGCGGCGTCGCCCAGGTATTGTCGATCATGACGACCGCGCCGGCGTCCTTCGCCGCCGCCGCGATGGCGGGGACGTCCTGGATCTCGAAAGTCAGCGAGCCCGGCGATTCGACGAAGACGACCCGTGTGTTCGGGCGTATCAGCCGGCCGATGCCGGCACCGATCAGCGGATCGTAGAACTCCGTCTCGACGCCCATCCGCTTCAGCATGTCGGAACAGAACAGGCGGTTGGGACCGTAGACGCTGTCGCTTACCAGGATGTGGTCGCCGGCCGAAACGAAGGCGAGCAGCGCGGTCGTGATCGCGGCCAGACCGGACGGCACCGTGACGGCCTTGTATGCGCCTTCCAGCTCCGCGACGGCGGCTTCGAATGCCTGCGAGGTCGGCGTCCCGATCCGCCCGTAGCGCACGCCGTCAAAGGCATGCCCGGCGTCTTCCAGGGATTCCACCGTCGGGAACAGCACCGTGGAGGCATGGTAGACCGGCGGGTTGACGATGCCATGGTTGGCGCGGGGATTGTTGCCGGCGTGGGTAAGGATCGTGTCTGGCTTGGCTTTTTTCATGGCTTCTGCTGAGAAAAGAGGCGTTTTAGCGAAGCTCTCGCGATCGAAAATCGGATATGCTTTCGGGAGTGAAGCGGCAGTCTGGCATTCCGGAAGGCTCCGGCCAACCCCCGTCAAATCGAATGGGCAAAACGAATGGGACAGATGGGCCGGTTTTAGCTCATACTCGATCGATCGAAGGAGCGATGCGCAGCCTGTAGACGCGATGGTGCGATTGGGGTCATGCACTTTTGTGGGGGCAGCCACAATCAAACGCTATTCCAACTGGCTCAAACATTGCTAGAACTTCGTGGGGTATGCGAACAGTTGCTCACATGCTCGAACTTCGAATTAAGAAACAGGGTAGGACCGAATGAAAACGAAAATTCTCGCCGCGATGGGGACCGCAGTCGCAATCGCTCTTGGGGCCAGTGCGGCTGTCGCGGGGCCGACCCTGACCGCCGTCAAGCAGAAGGGCTTCGTCCAGTGCGGCGTCAATCCCGGTCTGCCCGGTTTCTCCAACCCCGACAGCCAAGGCAACTGGAAGGGCCTGGACGTCGATTTCTGCCGTGCCGTCGGTGCCGCGATCTTCGGTGACGCCAAGGCCGTCCGCTTCACGCCGCTCTCCGCTCAGCAGCGCTTCACGGCACTTCAGTCGGGCGAGATCGATATCCTGTCGCGCAACACGACATGGTCGCTGACCCGCGACACCTCGCTGGGCCTCAACTTCGTGCCGACCACCTTCTATGACGGCCAGGGCTTCATGGTGCCCAAGTCGCTCGGCGTCTCCCACGCGACGGAGCTGAATGGCGCCACCGTTTGCGTCCAGTCCGGCACGACGACCGAATTGAACCTTGCCGACTATTTCCGCAGCAAGGGCATGACCTTCCAGCCGGTCGTCATCGAGTCCTTCGACGAGGTCAACGCCGCCTTCTTCGCCGGCCGTTGCGACGTCTACACGACGGACGCTTCCGGCATGGCGTCGATCCGCTCCACCCTGGCGCCGAACCCCGACGATTACATCATCCTGCCGGAACTGATCTCCAAGGAGCCGCTTGGCCCGGCCGTGCGCCATGGCGACGACGAGTTCTTCGATATCGTCAAGTGGGTGATCTACGCGACGATGGAAGCCGAGGAGCGCGGCATCACTTCCGCCAACGTGGACGAGCAGACGAAGAGCCAGGACCCCAACGTCCAGCGTCTGCTGGGCACCACTCCCGGCATGGGTCAGGCGCTCGGCCTGAGCGAGAAGTGGGCCTACAACGTCATCAAGACGGTCGGCAACTATGGCGAGATCTTCGACCGCAACGTCGGCGTAAAGACCCCGCTGAAGCTGGAGCGCGGCCTGAACGGGCTGTGGACCAACGGTGGCCTGATGTACGCCCCGCCGGTCCGCTGAAGCCGGGGAAGCGGCGACTTCCCGGCTTGCGAGAACGCAATGCCGGAAGATTGCCGCTTCCGATCCAGATCCCGGCCGTCCGCCAGGATGGCCGGGCCTTCGTTTCAACCGGGAAAGGAGTGATCGTTGGCAATCTCCAGAAATCTCGGGAACCCGGCTCCCCAGGCGCCGCGCCGTTCCCTGATCAACGATCCGAATGCCCGCGCGGTCTTCTTCCAGATACTGGTACTCGGCGGCGTGGCGCTGCTCGGCTGGTATCTGGTCACCAACGTGCTCGAGAATCTGGCGCGGCAGAACATCGCGACGGGTTTCTCGTTCCTCGACCGCGAGGCCAGTTTTGCGATCGGGGAGTCCCTAATCGCCTATTCGCCTGCCAACAGCTACAGCCATGCCTTGCTGGTAGGATTCCTCAATACGATCAAGGTCGCGGTGCTGGGCATCGTGCTTGCCACCATTCTGGGCACCATCATCGGCATCGCCCGTCTTTCCAGCAACTTCCTTGTCGCCAAGCTGGCATCGGCCTTCGTCGAGATCGTCCGCAACATCCCGGTGCTGCTCCAGCTCTTCTTCTGGTACGCGGTGATCGGCGAGAGCCTGCCCAATCCCCGGCAGGCGTTGAACCCGATCCCCGGCGTGTTCCTGAGCAACCGGGGCATGAAGATCCCGGCGCTGGCCGACGATCCGATCTGGATCTGGGTGGGATTGTCCATCCTGGTGGCGATCGTCGGCGTCTGGTTCCTGGCGCGCTGGGCTCGGAAGCGGCAGGAGGCTACCGGTCAGCAGTTTCCGGTCGTGCTCGCCTCGATCGGGGTGCTGATCGCGGTGCCACTGCTGACATGGCTCGCCGGAGGCGCCCCCACGGCGCTCGACCTGCCTGAGCTTCAGGGCTTCAATTTCCGGGGCGGCTCAAATGTCAGTCCGGAATTCGCGGCGCTGCTGGTGGGACTGACGGTCTATACCTCCAGCTTCATCGCGGAGATCGTGCGTAGTGGCATCCGGGCGGTCAACTGGGGTCAGACGGAGGCGGCATCCGCTCTCGGCCTGCACAGGGGTACGATCCTCCGTCTGGTCGTGCTGCCCCAGGCGTTGCGGATTATCGTGCCGCCGACGACCAGCCAGTACCTTAACCTGACCAAGAACAGCTCGCTCGCGGTCGCCATCGGCTATCCCGACCTCGTCAGTGTCGCCAACACCACCTTGAACCAGACGGGGCAGGCGATCGAGGCGGTGGCGATCATGATGACGGTCTACCTGACCATCAGCCTCGGCATCTCGCTGTTCATGAACTGGTACAACAAGCACATAGCCCTGGTGGAGCGCTGACGATGGCAGACAACCTCTCCATTCAAGGCCATGCCCCTCTGTCCGAAAGCGTTTCGGCGGCCGACACGGTCAAGCCGCCGGCGCTGGCGCTGGGGCCGCTCGGCTGGGTCAGGGCGAACCTGTTCAACAACTGGTTCAACTCGATCCTGACGATCCTGATCCTGTGGCTGGCATATAAGGTGATCCCGCCGCTGCTGGACTGGCTGGTCTTCAACAGCGTGCTGCCGGGCGAAGGGGTGACCAACCAGACCTGCCGGGCATCCGGCGGCGCCTGCTGGGCCTTCATCCATGAGAAGTACCGGCTGATCCTGTTCGGCCTCTATCCCTACGAGGAGCAGTGGCGCCCGATCCTGGTCGTCCTGCTGATCATCGGCCTGCTCGGGTTGAGCTGTAACCGCAACTTCTGGCGGCCCTGGCTGCTGGGCGTCTGGGCAGCCGGCGGCATCGTCGTGGCGACCCTGATGTGGGGCGGCATCCTGGGTCTGCCGTTCGTCCCGAACAACCTCTGGGGCGGCCTGCCGCTGACGCTGATCCTGTCGGTCGTCGGCCTTGTGGTGGCCTTTCCGCTGTCGATCATGCTGGCCCTGGGCCGGCGCTCGGACCTGCCGATCGTCAAGTCGCTGTGCGTGACCTATATCGAGCTGATCCGGGGCGTGCCGCTGATTACGGTGCTGTTCATGGCATCGGTCATGTTCCCGCTGTTCCTGCCGACCGGCGTCACCATCGACAAGCTCCTGCGCGCCCAGATCGGCCTGATCCTGTTCGCGTCGGCCTATCTGGCGGAAGTGATCCGGGGCGGTCTCCAGGCGATCCCGAAGGGGCAGTACGAAGCTGCCGACAGTCTCGGCCTCAGCTATTGGCAGAAGACCGGTAAGATCATCCTGCCGCAGGCGCTGTCGATCACGATCCCGCCGCTGGTCAACACCTTCATCGGCTTCTTCAAGGACACGTCGCTGGTGATCATCATCGGCCTGTTCGACCTGATGAGCGCGTCGAAGGCGGCCTTGACCGACCCGGCATGGCGCGGCTTCTACAAGGAGTCGTACATGTTCGTGGCGTTCATCTACTTCATCTTCTGCTTCTTCATGTCGAAGTACAGCCAGTGGCTCGAAGTCCAGCTCCACCGGGGTCACAAGCGATGACCCGGCATCCATCCATGAATGGGGAGACCATCTATGAGTGACACGAACCGCACCGTGGCGCCCCGGCCGGGCGACGAGGTCGCGATCGAACTCAGCGACGTCCATAAATGGTACGGTGAGTTCCACGTCCTGAAGGGCATCAACCTGTCGGTCGCGCGCGGCGAGCGGATCGTCATCTGCGGCCCGTCGGGTTCGGGCAAGTCCACCCTGATCCGCTGCATCAACCGCCTGGAAGAGCATCAGCGCGGCAAGATCGTGGTCGATGGCGTCGAACTGACCAACAACCTGAAGAACATCGACGCCGTCCGCCGCGACGTCGGCATGGTGTTCCAGCACTTCAACCTGTTCCCGCACCTGACCGTCCTGGAAAACTGCACCCTGGCGCCGATCTGGGTCCGCAAGATGCCCAAGGCCCAGGCGGAAGAGATCGCGATGAAGTACCTGAAGCGGGTGCGGATTCCCGATCAGGCCAACAAGTACCCCGGCCAGCTTTCCGGCGG
>DASQKT010000108.1:0-4042 GCA_035630415.1 Skermanella sp. | reverse complement strand
AGCGCGTCCTGCTGCTGTCGGGCGATCGCTGGGCAGCCGTCGCGGATGCCGCCGATCGCCTCGGCATCGGGGAGTGGCGCGCCGAGCAAAGCCCGGCCGACAAGGCGACCTGCCTGGAGGAACTGGCACGGAGCGGCGCTACCGTCCTGATGGTCGGCGACGGGCTCAACGATGCGCCGGCGCTCTCGGCGGCCCATGTCTCCCTGTCGCCCTCGACGGCGGTCGATGTCAGCCAGACCGCCGCCGACATGGTGTTCCAGGGGCTCAAGCTGTCGCCGATCCTGGAAGTGCTGGATGTTGCGCGGCGGTCCGGCCGGCTGGTCCGGCAGAATTTCGCCATGACCTTCGTCTACAATCTGGTGACGATCCCGCTCGCGGTGGGCGGTCTCGTCACCCCCCTGATCGCGGCGGCGGCCATGTCGTCATCGTCGCTGATCGTGATCCTCAATGCTCTGCGCCTGTCACGGCGCCGGCCCCGATTGGACCAAAGCGATGGACGCGCTGATCTTTCTCATTCCGCTGGCGGTGGGGCTGGGACTCCTGGGCCTGCTGGGATTCCTGTGGTCCCTGAAGTCCGGTCAGTTTGACGACCTGGACGGTGCAGCACACCGCATCCTGTTCGATGACGACGACGTAACGCCACCTCCGCGTGGCGGCGGGGTAACACCG
This sequence comes from Skermanella sp., assembly GCA_035630415.1. Taxonomy (GTDB): domain Bacteria; phylum Pseudomonadota; class Alphaproteobacteria; order Azospirillales; family Azospirillaceae; genus Skermanella. The sequence continues at coordinate 3,373 of DASQKT010000108.1, read as the reverse complement.
TCGCGTCAGGATGACGGAAAATGACATGAAATCGTTCGGTAAGATGCACGCATGTTGCAATCTTGCGAAAAATCCAATTTATCACCAGAATGGAAAATGAGAAGCAGACGGCAGGGGGGATCGCCATGCCTCCATTCGACATGGGCAGAGTACGCGAAAAGAGTTCCTTGGCCGAATCCACACCCTGCGGCGCCTGCCCCGTACGCACCTTGACGGTCTGTGCGGCACTGGAGGCGGATGAACTGCGCCGGCTCGCCGACATCGTTCAGATGCAGCGCGTCGAAGCCAACCAGACCATTTTCGCGGAAGGGGAGAGTGCGGACGCTCTCTTCAATGTGACCGCCGGCACGGTCAAGCTCTACAAGCTGCTTCCCGACGGCCGCCGACAGATCACCGGTTTCCTGGTCACCGGCGATTTCCTCGGTCTGGCCATGAACGAGAGCTACGCCTATTCGGCAGAAACGGTGACCCAGACATCGCTCTGCCGGTTCCCCCGCCGCAAGATGGAAGCGCTGCTCGACGAATTCCCCAAGATGCAGCGCCGGCTTTTCTCCATGGCGTCGAACGAATTGGCGGCGGCCCAGGACCAGATGCTCCTGCTGGGCCGGAAAACCGCACGGGAGAAGATCTGTTCGTTCCTGCTGATGCTGGCGCAGCGCCAGTCCCGGCGCGGGCACAAGGACAATCCCGTCTATGTTCCCATGAGTCGCGCCGACATCGCCGATTACCTGGGCCTGACGACCGAAACCGTCAGCCGCACCTTCACCCAGCTCAAGACATCAGGCGCGATCTCCCTCCAGGAAGGCAACCGCATCCAGATCGCCGACATGGACGGCATCTATGACATGGCGGAAGGCGTCTGAGGCGCCGCATCCATCCCTGCCGCCTTCGGCAATCCTACGGTTCCGCTATGTCTCCAGCGGAACGCTCCTCGACCTTCAGCACATCGGCGAGCCGGACCTGGGCGGTGCCGGGCTTCATCGGCTTCTGCTGGCTTTCATGGGGAGCCCAGCCGGCCAGATACAGGATCTGGAACGTCGCGGCCACCCGGCCGTCCGGCTCCGAATACAGCTCGGCGTAGCGGCGCGCGGCCTCGACCATCAGCGCCCGAGGCGTCGGGCTCCTGCGCCGGTTCAATCCCGCGTTGGTCTCGCCCATCCCGCGCAGGTCGGTCATCAGCTTGAAAGCGCTCTCGTAGGTCACCGTAACAGTGTCGCTGTCGACCACGGGCAGACTGAATCCGGCGCGCTGAAGCAGCCCGCCGGCGTCGCGCACTTCGGCGAAGGGGGAAATCCGGGCGGTAACGCCTCCGGTCAGTTCCAGTTCGGCTTCCATCAGGCAGCGGCGCAGTTCGAACAGAGTCTCGCCGCCCAGCATCGCGCCGATGAACAGACCGTCCGGCTTCAGGGTGCGCCGGAGCTGAAGCAGCGCTCCCGGCAGGTCGTTGACCCAATGAAGGCTGAGATTGCTGATCGCGAGGTCGAAGCTCGAGTCGGCGAACGGTAGCAGTTCCTCGTCGCCGGCAACCCGAAGACCACCTCCCGCCGCCCGCACCATGGCGGGCGAAAGGTCGCACTCGACCAGGGTTTCGATCCCCTTCCGCCCGCCCAGGACACGGCCGACCTGTCCCGTGTGGCAGCCCAGGTCGAGCGCCATGGGGAAGTCGCGGAGGACATCGTCCAGCCGGTCGCCAAGGCGCTCGGCGACCTCGGTGAACAGGAAGTCGTAGGCGGGGAACCCGGCGGCGGCGCGGTCGCGGTGGCGGCGCACCGTCTCCCGGTCGAACACGGTCATGATATCGCGGTCATCCATCCCCCTAATATAGAGGGGCCGCCGCATCGCACAACAACCGGAACGGGGCCGGCCGGTGCGACTTCCTGGCCGCTTGACCATGGCTGCATACGGGAGCAAAGCGGCTCCCATGAGCTTCGTATCGTCGTTGCCCCGTTCCCTGGCCGGATTCGGCCGCGTCCTGCTGGATGCGATCCTGCCGCCGCGCTGCCTGTCCTGCGCCGGATCGGTCGACCGGCAGGGCACGCTCTGCCTGTCCTGCTGGAACGGCCTGACGTTCATTTCGCCACCGCATTGCTCGTGCTGCGGCGAGCCGTTCGACGTCGCGCTGGCGGTGGACGCCGCCGACAGCCTGCTGTGCGCCACCTGCATCGGCCAGCCGCCCGCCTATGGGCGCGCCCGCTCCGTGCTGACTTACGATGACGGCTGCCGGGGCATGATCCTTGGGTTCAAGCATGCGGACCAGACCTACGCCGCCGGCGCCTTCGGCGCCTGGCTTACGCGCGCCGGGGCGGATCTCCTTGTTCCGGACGCCGTGCTGGCGCCGGTGCCGCTCCACCGGTGGAAGCTGTTCTCCCGCCGCTACAATCAGGCGGCCTTGCTGGCCCAGGCGGTCGGCCGTCATGCAGGGCTCACCGTTCTTCCGGCCCTGCTGGTCCGGCATCGCCGGACGACGCCGCAGGGCGGCCATAGCAGGACCGGGCGGCGGCGCAACGTCCGGGGTGCGTTCCACGTCAGGCCCCGGCTGGCGGAGCGGGTCCGGGGAAAGCCGGTGGTGCTGATCGACGACGTGCTGACGACCGGCGCCACCGTGTCGGAATGCGCCCGCGTGCTGCTGAGGGCGGGAGCTTCCCGCGTCGATGTGCTCACCCTGGCGCGGGTTCCGAACGGCGGTATCTGGCGAAACTGATGAGGCTCGCCATATAGTCGTGAACATCACGATTCTCATTTCCGATCGGAGTTCACGGTTCATGGCCGAAGTCGTCGTTTATTCCAGCCCCTGGTGCCCCTATTGCTCGCGGGCGAAGAAGCTGCTCAACGAGAAGGGCGTTCAGTTCGAGGAGATCGACGTCATGATGCAGCCGCGCAAGCGGGTCGAGATGACGGAGAAGGCGGAAGGGCGGACCACGGTCCCGCAGATCTTCATCGACGGCAAGCCGATCGGCGGCTGCGACGATCTCTATGCCCTCGACCGCGCCGGCAAGCTCGACCCGATGCTGGGACGCGCCTGATGCCGGGCTCCCTGACCGTCGCATGCGTGCAGGTCAATGCCGGGCCTGAGATCGAGCCCAACCTGCGCACGGTCGGCGACCTCATCCTGCGCGCACGCGAGGCGGGGGCCGATTTCATCACGACGCCCGAGAATGTCAGCATGGTGGTCCAGGGCCGCGCCCGCGTGCTTGAGCGGGCAAGGCCGGAGCGCGAGCATCCGGCGATCCCGTTCTTCCAGGATCTGGCGCGCCAAACCGGTGCGTGGCTGCTGGCCGGTTCGCTCGCCGTCCGACTCGAAGACGACGATCGCGCCGCCAACCGCAGCCTGCTGTTCGGCCCGGATGGCGCGATTGTGGCGCGCTACGACAAG
>DASQKT010000107.1:0-6168 GCA_035630415.1 Skermanella sp. | reverse complement strand
AAAATCCAAGCCGGATAATATGCCATGCCGTTCATCGCCACCCGCCTGAGCAACATCAAGCCGTCGCCGACCATCGCCGTGACCCAGAAAGCCCGTGAGGTGAAGGCCGCCGGCCGCAACATCATCAGCTTGGGCGCTGGTGAGCCGGACTTCGACACCCCCGACAACATCAAGGAAGCCGCCATCGCGGCGATCCGGTCGGGCGATACGAAGTACACCGCGGTCGATGGGACTCCGGCGCTGAAGAAGGCGATCTGCGCCAAGTTCAAGCGCGAGAACGGCCTGGAGTACACGCCGGAGCAGGTGACGGTCGGCACCGGCGGCAAGCAGGTGCTCTACAACGCCCTGATGGCGACGCTGAACCCCGGCGACGAGGTGATCATTCCGGCTCCGTACTGGGTCAGCTATCCCGACATGGTGCTGCTGGCGGACGGCGTTCCGGTCCCGGTCGAGTGCCCGGCTTCGGTCGGCTTCAAGCTTCAGCCCGCCGATCTGGAAAAGGCGATCACGCCGAAGACCAAGTGGCTGATCCTGAACAGCCCGAACAACCCGACCGGTGCCGCCTATACCCGCGCGGAGCTGAAGGCGCTGACGGACGTGCTGGTCCGTCATCCGCATGTCTGGGTGATGACCGACGACATGTACGAGCACCTGAACTATGACGGGTTCGAGTTCACGACCCCGGCGCAGGTCGAGCCTTCGCTGTATGACCGCACGCTGACGATCAACGGCGTGTCCAAGGCCTACGCGATGACCGGGTGGCGGATCGGGTACGCGGCCGGGCCGAAGGAGCTGATCAAGGCGATGGGCGTGATCCAGAGCCAGAGCACCAGCAACCCGTCGTCGATCAGCCAGGCCGCCGCGGTGGAAGCGCTGAACGGGCCGCAGGACTTCATCAAGACGCGGGCGGAAGCCTTCAAGGAGCGCCGCGACCTGGTGGTGTCGATGCTGAACCAGGCGACCGGCATCAAGTGCCACAAGCCGGAAGGCGCGTTCTACGTCTATCCGTCGTGCGAGGGCACGATCGGCAAGACGACCCCGGACGGCAAGGTGATCGAGACGGACGAGGACTTTGTCACGTATCTGCTGGAGTCGGAAGGCGTCGCGGTGGTGCAGGGTTCGGCATTCGGTCTGGCACCGTTCTTCCGCATCTCCTACGCGACGTCGACGGCGGAGCTGGAAGACGCCTGCCAGCGGATTCAGCGGGCTTGCGCCGCGCTGAAGTAACCGGAGGGACGGTGCGGAGGCGGCGGGCTTAGCCTGCCGCCGCTGCTTCGATCGCGGCGTTGAGCGCCTTGACGCCGGCGCCGGGGCCTTCCGGGTGGTTCCAGACCGCCGTGACGACGCAGATGAAGTCGGCGCCGGCTTTGACCAGCGGGGCGCAGTTGTCGGCGGTGATGCCGCCGATGGCGACGCAGGGGACTTCCATCATTTCCGACCACCACTCCAGCAGGTCCGGTTCGGGCCTGTAGTGGGAGGGCTTGGTCGTCGTCGGGTAGAAGGCGCCGAAGGCGACGTAGTCGGCCCCGGCTTCGGCCGCTTCCATCGCGAGGTGGCGGCTGTCGTGACAGGTCACGCCGACGATGGCGTTGGCGCCGACGGTCTTGCGCGCCTTGGCGTAGGGCCAGTCGGTCTGGCCGACATGGACGCCGTCGCAGCCGGTCTCGGCTGCCAGATCGGGGCGGTCGTTCAGGATGAAGGCGACGTCGCGCGACTGGGTGATCGGGCGCAGGACGTCGATGGCGCGGCGGACCGTGTCGTCATCGACATCCTTCAGCCGCAACTGGAGGCAGGCGACGTCGCCGCCGTCCAAGGCCTGCTCGAGCAGGGGCGCGAAGGCGGCGGGGTCTAGGGCTGGCGGCGTGCAGATGTAGAGACGGCAATCCGCCATATCGGGGAAACTCCGGCAGGGAATAGACCCGCTCCCCGGCTGGTGCCGGGGAGCGGGAAACTCGGGGAGTTATTCCTTCCCGAGGTAGATCTTGACCAGACGGTCGAGCAGGACCAGCGCGTCTTCACGCGACCGCTGGAAGCTGTTGCGGCCGATGATCGAGCCATTGCCGCCGCCGTCGCGGATCGCGCGGGCGTCGTCGAAAATGGCATCCTCGCCCTTGTGGGCGCCGCCCGAGAACACGACGATGCGGCGGCCGTTGAAGCACGACTGCATCACGTGGCGGACGCGCTCCGGCAGGGTGCCGGTCGCGATCTGGCGCTCCAGATAGACCTTCTTGGCCTCGGCGTTTTCCAGGTAGTCGTTCGGCAGCTTGACCTTGATGATGTGGGCACCGAGCAGGGCCGCCATGTGGGCGGCGTAGGCGATGATATCGACCGCCAGCTCGCCTTCCTTGGTGACGTTGCCGCCACGGGGATAGGACCACAGCACGGTCGGGATGCCGTAGCTCTTGGCTTCGGCGCTCAGCTCCCGGATTTCCTCGTACTGGTCGTACATGGCGTCGGAGCCGGGATAGATGGTGAAGCCGATGGCGGCGCAGCCCAGGCGCAGGGCGTCCTGGACGCTGGAGGTCACGGCCTGATCGGCGCCTTCCTTCTGACGGGACAGGCTGTTGGCGCTGTTCATCTTCAGGATGGTCGGGATCGCGCCGGCGAAGGTGTCGGCGCCGGCTTCGAGCGGGCCGAGCGGAGCCGCGTAGGCGTTCAGACCGGCGTCGATCGCCATCTGGTAGTGGTAGTGCGGGTCATAGCCGGCGGGGTTGGGCGCGAAGCTGCGCGCCGGGCCATGCTCGAAGCCCTGGTCCACCGGCAGGATGATCATCTTGCCAGTACCACCGAGGCGGCCTTCCATCAGGATGCGGGCCAGATTGCCCTTGGTACCCGGATTGTCGCTCTCGTAGTTGGCGAGGATCTCTTTGACGCGGCGCGTGATCTTCATGGTCCAGGTCCCGATTGGTTTTAGTCGGAAATTTCGGCTTTCCATAGCCTTTTGCGGCTCCATTTGCAACGCCGCGTCGTTGCCTCCTATGGGTTTACCGCGAGCCATTCACGGCACGCTCCGATGGGTTCCCGGAAGAAGCGCGGGTCGAAGAAGGGGCCGTGGGAGCGGTAGAGGCGGGCTGCGGAGGCTTCCGCGATGGCTTGGACCCGTGGCCACGCCGGCACCGAAGCATGCAGCAGAAGGTCGCGGCAGCCGGCGCGGAGTGCGGCCAGGGCATGCCCCGGCTGGTCGGCGCAGTCCAGCACTCCCGTCAGGGGGACGTGGGGGAACCCGGCTTGGCCCGCCTGGATCAAGGCTTGGAACCACGCAGGTCCGGCGGAACCGGCGGCGCCGGGGATGCTCAGCACGGTCAAGGCGCGGCCGAGGCCGGAGGCGGCTTCGAGTGCCGCGCGCAGGTCGCCGATGCCGTGGACGAGGATCGCGGGGGGGACTGTGGAAAGGTGGAATGGATGCTGGGTCAATGCGCCGCTCGCCGGTTTGTTCTGGATCATGGCACAGTTGCGTCGTCATTGCCCTATATTGAGGGGTGTGAAGAGCTGGAACGGCTATCGGCGGGTAGATGCACAGGATAAGACGTAGATTTCTCATAACAAGCTTCCTCCTGGTCTGCGCTATCCTCGCCTTCGGACTTTTCCAGCGCTTCTACGGGACGCCGGCGGTGGCGACGGCGACGGTGACGCGCGGTCCTGCGGTCGAGGCCGTCTACGCCAGCGGCACGGTGGAGCCGGTATCCTGGGCCAAGGTCCAGCCGCTGGGGACCGGGCGCATCGCCTCGGTCGAGGCGCGCGAGGGCGACGAGGTCAGGACCGGCCAGATCCTGATGCGGCTGGACGATCGGGAACTCCGGGCGCTGGTGGCACAGCTGGAAGCCGAACTGCGCTTCCTGCGGTCGGAGCTGGAGCGGGTTTCGGAACTGGCGCGGCGCGGCGTCACGACGACGCAGGTCGAGGAACGCGCCCGCAGCCAGCTTGATCAGACGGCCGCCACCCTCAATGCGGCGCGCCAGCGGGTCGAGGACCATGTGCTGCGCTCACCGATGGACGGAACCGTGCTGCGCCGCGACGGCGAGGTCGGGGAAACCGCCCGGCCGGAGGACGTGCTGTTCTGGATCGGACGGGACAGCCCGCTGCGGATCGAGGCCGAGGTGGACGAGGAGGATATCCCGCTGGTGACGGTCGGCCAGCCGGCGCTGATCAAGGCCGACGCATTTTCGGGACGTATCCTGGACGGGGAGGTCGCCGACATCACGCCCAAGGGCGATCCGGTCAACAAGAGCTATCGCGTCCGGATCGGCCTGCCGCCGGAAACGCCGCTGATGATCGGCATGACGGTGGAGAGCAACATCGTGGTGCGGCGGGAAGACGCGGCGCTGCTGGTGCCGCAGGGCGCCCTGTCCGGCGGCCACGTCTTCGTGCTGGTCGAGGGACGCGCCGTGCGGCGGGCGGTCGTGATGGGCGTGGTCGGGCAGGGCGTCGTGGAGATCCGGGAAGGCTTGGCGGAGGGGGATACCGTCGTGGTCGATCCGCCGGCGGCGCTTACGGACGGTTCGCCGGTGCGGTTGAAACAGTAAAGTGAGAGGTGCCGTCATGGCCCGTCCGCTGCTCCTCGATCTGGCGCTGACTCATATCCTGGGCCGTAAGCGGCAGACCATCGTCTCGGTCATCGGGGTGGCGATGGGCGTGGGATTTTTCATCGCGATGGCGGCGCTGATGCAGGGTTTCCAGGGCTATTTCGTCGATACCGTGATCAACGCCTCCCCCCACATCACCGTCCGCGACCAGTTCCGCGAGCCGGCGGTCCAGCCCGTCGCGGCGGCCTTCCGGGGCGGCGCCGTGCTGCTGCACGGGCTGAAGCCGAGGGACGAGATCCGGGGCATCCGCAAGGCCGGCACGATCGTTTCGGCCCTGTCGGAATGGCCGGGGTTGTCGGTGGCGCCGTCGCTCGACGGCCCGGTGATCCTGCGCTACGGCAGTGCCGACAAGAGCGCCGTTGCGATCGGCATCGTTCCGGAGCGGGAGGTCCGCGTCACCCAGCTGGAGGACGACATGGTGGAAGGCCACCTGACCGATCTGGCGAGTGCGGCCAACGGCATCGTCATGGGGCTGGGGCTGGCGAACAAGCTGGGCGCCAAGATGGGCGACAGCCTCAACGCGATCTCTCCCGCCGGGGTCATCCTGCGGGTCAAGGTGGTCGGGTTGTTCCGCACCGGCATCGTCAGCCTGGACGAGGGGCAGGCCTATATCCTGCTGAAGAAGGCCCAGATCCTCCAGTCGCGCGCCAACGTGATCAACCAGATCCGGATACGGCTGACGGAGGTGGATGCGGCGCGCGAGGTGGCGGCGAGGATCGAAGCACTCTACGGCTACCGCACCGAAAGCTGGCAGGAGGCGAACGAGGGCGTCTTCGGCGTCTTCCGCATCCAGAACGCGATCATGTATTCGACCGTCGGCGCCATCATGATCGTGGCTGCCTTCGGCATCTACAACATCATCTCGACCGTGGTGTACGAGAAGTCGCGCGACATCGCGATCCTCAAGAGCATCGGCCTGACCGAGGCGGACATCCGCCGCACCTTCCTGATGCAGGGGCTGATGATCGGGATGATCGGCGCGGTGCTCGGCTGGATCATCGGCTTCGGCCTGACCTCGCTGCTTGCCAGCATCCGGTTCGACGTCGGCGGGATGGTGCGCAACGACCGCTTCTTCCTGGCGTGGTCGCTGAGCCATTACTGGGCCGGCGGCCTGTTCTCGCTGGTAGCATCTGCGGTGGCTGCCTGGATACCGGCACGACGGGCGGCGGGAGCAAACCCGGTCGATATCATCCGGGGTGCGGCATGACGGCGGCGGTGGTCGAAGCGCGGGGAATAGGGCGGGTGCTGCCCGGCCCGGTTCCGGTGACGCTGGTGGAGGGCATCGACCTCAGCATCGGGGAGGGCGAGTTCGTCGCGATCACCGGGCCGTCGGGATCGGGCAAGTCCTCGCTGCTCTACCTGCTGGGGCTGCTCGACCGGCCGACTTCCGGCACGGTCATCCTGGAAGGCCGCGACACGGCGGAGGCCGATGCCGCCGAACTGGCGGCGCTGAGGCTGTCCAAGCTGGGCTTCGTGTTCCAGTTCCACTTCCTGCTGCCGGAGTTCACGGTACTGGGCAACGTGATGATCCCAATGAGGAAGCTGGGCGGCAGCCCGGAGGCGGAGTTGCGGCAGAGAGCCGAAA
>DASQKT010000106.1:0-30103 GCA_035630415.1 Skermanella sp. | reverse complement strand
CGAGGCGGGTCCAGGCGGCGTCGCGCTTGGGCGGAGGGGCCATCACGCTGTCCACGCCCAACAGGGCGACGCTGCGCAGGATGTGGGGCAGCACCGTTCCAGGCAGGTCGGCAGAACCGGCCAGTCCGCAGGCGGCGATGGCGCCGCCGTAGACGGTCTGCGACAGGGCCGTGACCAGCGTCTGGCCACCGACCGCATCGACACCGCCGGCCCAGCGCTCCTTCTGCAACGGCGCTCCTTTTTCCGAGAGCGCGCCGCGTTCGATGAAGCTGGTGGCGCCAAGGCTGCCGAGGTAGTCGTGGGTTTCCGGACGGCCGGTCGCGGCGGTCACCGGATAGCCCTGCTTCGCGAGCAGTGCCACAGCGACCGAGCCGACGCCGCCGGCGGCCCCCGTGACCAGCACTTCCTTGCCGCCGGGCTGGATGACGCCCCATTTCTCCAGTGCGTCGACGCAGAGGGAGGCGGTATAGCCGGCCGTACCGATGCCCATCGCTTCTTCGAGGGTGAAGGCGTCCGGCAGGCGGGTCAGCCATTCCGGCTTCAGGCGCTGGAACCGGCTGTAGCCACCCCACACCGTTTCCGACAGGCCCCAGCCGTTGACGATCACGCGGTCGCCCTGCTTCCACTGGGAAGAGCGGGATTCGACCACCGTGCCGGCGAGATCGATGCCGGCGACCATGGGCAGCTTGCGGGCGATGCGGCCTTTGCCGGAAACCGCGAGACCGTCCTTGTAGTTGACGGTGGAATAGGCGACCTCGACAAGCACGTCGTTGTCGGGCAGGTCGGCAAGGCTCAGTTGCTTGAAGCCGCCCTTCGGCTTACCGTCTGCATCCTCGATGACAAAGGCTTTAAAGCTATCGGTCATTTTGGATTTTCCTCCGAACAGCGTGATTTCCCTGGGGGACTTAATGGCCCGCCTGAACGGAAATCACGCTAGGAAGCACCGCCATATTTGTCAAACGAATAGGCCGTGCGTCGTTTCGTCAGCCGACGGCGCCGATTGTGGTCAGCCGCTCGACCGCTTCCTCGTCGTAGCCGAGTTCCGCGAGGATGGCGCGGCTGTCCTGGCCGAAGGTCGGAGCGCCCCGGCGGACGCTGCCCGGCGTGCGGGAGAACTTGATCGGCAGGCCGAGAGTTTCGACGGGGCCGGCCTTTTCGTGCTCGACCTTGACCACCATGTCGCGCGCCCTGGTCTGCGGATGGTCGTGCATTTCGGCGATGGTCAGGACGGGGCCGGCGGGGACGCCGGCGCGTTCCAGCACCGCCAGCCAATCGGCGGTCGAGCGTCGCCGGAAGATGGCGTTGAGCACGGCGGTCAGTTCATCAAGATTGCCCATGCGGCCGGGGTTGTCGGCGAAGCGGGGCTCCTCCGCCAGTTCGGGCGCCTCGATGGCGTCGAGCAGGCGCAGCCAGTTGGACTGGTTGGCGGCCCCGACATTGATCCAGCCGTCGGCTGTGGGGTATGCCTGATACGGCGCGTTGAGCGGATGGGCGGAGCCCATCGGCCCCGGACTGACTCCCGTCGCCAGCCGGATCGCCGATTGCCAGTAGGTCTGGATGATGCCGGCTTCGAACAGGGAGGTATCGACCTTCTGGCCCTGCCCGGTCTTGCCGCGCTCGACCAGCGCCGCCATCACGCCCATGCAGGCGAGCAGGCCGGCGGAGATGTCGGTTACCGGCGCTCCGACCTTGACCGGCGGGCGGCCATGGCCCTCGCCGGTGATGCTCATCAGGCCGCTCATGCCCTGGGCGATCAGGTCGAAGCCGGCGGCGTCGGCCAGCGGGCCGGTCCGGCCGAAGCCGGAGATCTCGCAATAGATGATGCCGGGGTTGATCTCCCGCATCGCCTCGTAGCCGAAGCCCAGCTTCTCCATCGTGCCGCGCCGGTAGTTCTCGATCACCACGTCGGCGTCGCGCAGCAGGCGGTGGAGCACCGCCTTGCCCTCCTCCTTCTTCAGATCCAGCGCGATGCCGCGCTTGTTGCGGTTCATCATCATGAAGGCCGCCGACTCACCCTCGATCGCCGGCGGCAGCATGCGGCGGCTGTCGTCGCCGCCGGGCACCTTCTCGACCTTGACGACATCAGCGCCCATATCGGCCAGCATCAGGCCGCAGACAGGTCCGGCCATGATATGGGCGAGTTCGATCACCTTGATGCCGGCCAGCGGACCGGAACCGGCGGGTTTGCGTTGCTCAACCATGCGTCATTTCCCCCGGTTTACCATCATCCGTAGAATACATCGACCAGCCCCAGCGACAGGGCCGGTACGTAGGTGCAGATCATCAGCACGACCAGCAGGATGCCGATGAAGCCCAGGTTGACCTTGGTCGTTTCCCAGATGTCCGACCGGGCGATCGAGCACGCGGCGATCAGGACGCTGGCGACCGGCGGGGTTTGCTGGCCGATGGCGAGGTTCAGCGTGACGACCAGACCGAAATGCACCGGATCGATGCCGAGCTGGTGGATCAGCGGCATGACGATGGGGACCACCAGGATGATCGCCGCAGCCGAGTGAAGGAACATGCCGAGGATCAGGAAGGCGACGTTCAGCAGTGCCAGCACCGCGTATTTGTCGTCGGTGATGGAGGTGATGCCGCGCGCCAGTTCCTGGGGAAGCTGCGCTTCGGTCAGGAAGGTGCCGATCAGGGCGGAACTTGCGACCAGCAGCATGACGACGGCCGTCTGGATGCCGCCGTCGATGCAGGCCTTGCGCAGTTCCCGCAGGTCCAGTTCGCGGTAGATGAACAGGCTGATGAACAGCGCCGTCGCCACGGCAAGCCCAGCACCCTCGGTCGCGGTCACGAAGCCGCCGAAGATACCGCCGAGGATGATCACCGGCAGCAGGAAGGCCCAGGCGGCGTCCTTGAAGGTCGCCCAGACGCGGCTGAGCTGGAACCGTTCCTCCACCGGAAAGTTCTTGCGGACCGCGATGATGTAGGCCGTGAAAGCAAGGCCGACAGCACCCAGGATACCCGGAATGATGCCGGCCACGAACATCTTGACCACCGACGTCTCGGCCATGACGGCGTAGAGGATCATCGGGATCGACGGCGGGATGATGATCGCGAGGCTGGAGGCCGAGGAGCAGATGGCGGCCGAGAACTCCTTGGAATATCCACGCGCCCGCATCGCCTGGATCAGGATCGTGCCGAGCGCCGCGACGCCGGCGACGGCGGAGCCGGAGATCTCGGCGAAGAACATCGAGGCGCCGATCACCACCATCGACAGGCCGCCCCGGACGAAGCCGAACAGGGCGGAGGCGAAGGCCACCAGCCGGCGCGAGATGCTGGACGCGTTCATGATGGCACCGGCCAGGATGAACAGCGGGATCGCCAGCAGCGGGAAGTTGGTCGATCCGTCGAACATGACGAGAGCGACGTTGGGCAGCATGTCGATGCCCTGCATCAGGACGATCGCCGTCATCGCGACGAGGCCGAGGGCCACGGCGATGGGAACGTTGAGCAGGACCAGCGCGAACAGGCCGCTGAGCATGAAACCGATGGTCATCGGCGCGGACCTCCCTCGAGAACGGGGCTGCCGGTGGCGGCTGCTCCCTGGGCGCCGGGATGGACGGGGGGAGCTTCGATACCGGGAAGCGCGTCTTCAAGCTCATGATCGACGAAGCCGTCGCCGAGCGCCGACTTGATGACGTCGGGCAGGCGCAGCAGTTCCGCGATCATGAACAGGACGGCACCGACCGGGATGACCGACTGGGTGAGCTGGAGCGGTATGCTGGGCAGGCTGACCAGGGTGTCGCCTTCCAGGATCATCAGCACTTCCATGCCGGTATAGGTCAGGACGATGAAGAACAGGAAGACGCAGGCTTCGCCGAACAGGGCTACGACCAGCCGCAGGCGCGGCGGCATGGCGTTGACGATGCCGGGAAAGCCGATATGGGCGCCGCGCAAGGCCGCCAGCGCCGAGCCGTAATAGGTCAGCCACGCGAGGCCGATCGACGCGACCTCGTCGTACCAGACCAGCGAACTGCCGAAACTGCGGAAGACGAAGCCCGCGATGATGATGACGGTGAGCGCCACGACGAGAAAGACGACGATCGTCTCAAGTACGCGGCCGAAGCCGGTGCGCAGCATGGGGAGCACGGACAAGGAAACGCTCCTTTGGGAATGGCGGAGAAGCCGTGCGGCCGTCCCTTATTGCTGGACGGTCGCGATGCTACGAGCGGTCAGGAACCGGATTTGGCGAGTTCCTGCGCCTTCTGGATCAGGTCCTTGGCTTCCGGCACCTGGGCGGCGAAGTCCTTGTAGATGCCCTCGCTGGCGGTCACGAAGACACTCTGGTCGACTTGGTTGACCTGCATGCCGCCGTCCTTCAGCTTTTGCAGGAAGTCCTCGTCCATCTTGGCGGCGATTTCATAGACGACGGGCTGGGTTTCCACCGCCGCGTCGGTCAGCGCCTTCTGGATTTCAGGGCTGTACTTCTTCCAGCTCCGCCCGGCGGTCAGGTAGGCCGGCGTATAGACGTGGTTGGTCATCGACAGGTATTTCTGCACTTCGTAGAAGCGCGACGGGTAGATCTGGGCCAGCGGGTTTTCCTGCCCGTCCATCACGCCGGTCTGGAGCGCCACGAACACTTCGGAGAAGGCCATCGGGCTGGGATTGGCGCCGTAGGACTGGAACATCTTGACGCGCCAGACGCCGCTGGGGACGCGCAGCTTGATGCCTTGGAGATCAGTCGGCTTTTCGATCGGACGCTTGCTGTTGGTGATCTGACGGAAGCCGTTCTCCCAGACGCCCAGGATCTTGAAGCCGTCCTTTTCCGCCGCCGGAGCCATGACCGGCATGACGATCTCGTCGCGGAGACGGGCCATGTGGGCGCGGTCCTTGACCAGATAGGGCAGTTCGAACAGGCCGAAGAGCGGCACTTCCGACGACATGACGGTCGAGGGCAGCGCCAGATCGACGGTGCCGAGCTTGAGCTTCTTCAGCAGTTCGGAATCGCCGCCGAGCTGGCTGGAGCCGAACACCACGATCTTGGCCTGACCGCCCACTTTTTCGTTGACGCGGCGGGCGAACTCCTCCGCCGAGAGGGCGAGCAGCGATCCGGGCTCGCCGACATGGCCGAGCTTGATTTCGGTCTGCGCCGAGGCGGCGCTGGCGAAGAGCGAGCCGGCGAACAGCACTGACGCCAGCAGCTTGCGGTTAAAGGACATCTCGTTTCCTCCCTGGGGTTCTTATTTGAGGATGCTGCGGCGGGGCCGCGGTTTACTCCGCGGCTTTCTTTACTTCCCCGCCGTTACCTTCCAGATAGCGCATGGCGGCATTGAGCCCGCCGGAGTTGTGCGGGATACCGGCGACGCTCAACCCCATCTCCACGCCGGCCAAGGTGCCGGCCAGCGACAGGTCGTTGAAATCGCCGAGGTGGCCGATGCGGAAGACCTTGCCGGCCAACCTGGCGAGCCCGGCGCCCAGCGACATGTCGAACCGGTTCAGGATGACGCGGCGCAGCTCGTCGGCGTCGTGGCCTTCGGGGACCATCACGGCGGTCAGGGCGCTGGAATACTCGGCCGGCTCGGCGCACAGGATTTCCAGGCCCCAGGCACGTACGGCGCGGCGGGTCGCCTCGGCATGGCGGTCATGCCGTGCGAAGACGTTGGACATCCCCTCTTCCATCAGCATGGCGACGGCTTCGCGCAGGCCGTAGAGCAGGTTAGTCGCGGGGGTATAGGGGAAGAAGCCGTTCTGGTTCGGCTTCAGCATGTCCTGCCAGTCCCAGTAGGAGCGCGGCATGCGGTTGTTGCTGCTGGCGGCCAGCGCCTTTTCGGAAACCGCGTTGAAGCTGAGGCCCGGCGGCAGCATCAGACCCTTCTGCGAACCGGCGACGGTGACGTCGACGCCCCATTCGTCGTGGCGGTAGTCGATCGAGCCCAGCGACGAGATGGTATCGACCAGCAGCAATGCGGGGTGCCCGGCGCGGTCGATGGCTTGGCGGACCAGGGGGATGCGGGTGGTGACGCCGGTCGAGGTTTCGTTATGGACGACCATGACGGCCTTGATGACGTGGCCGCTGTCCTCGCGCAGCTTGGCTTCGACCGCGCCGGCATCGACGCCGTGGCGCCAGTCGCCGGGCACGAACTCCGTTTCGATCCCGAAGCGCTGGGCGAGGCTGCGCCAGAGGGTCGCGAAATGGCCGGTTTCGAACATCAGCACCTTGTCGCCGGGCGACAGCGTGTTGACGATAGCCGCTTCCCACGCCCCGGTGCCGGAGGCCGGATAGATGATGACAGGCTGGGTGGTGCCGAAGATCGGTTTGATGCCTTCGAGGACTTCCTGCCCGAGCTTGGCGAATTCCGGTCCGCGATGGTCGATGGTCGGCCGGTCCATCGCCCGCAGGATGCGATCCGGGACGTTTGTCGGACCCGGAATCTGGAGAAAGTGGCGTCCGCCGCGATGGGCCATTCTGGTGTTTCCTCCCCTGTCTGTTTTGTTATCCGGAGAGCGCGTCGTGTTTCTCATCCAGGAGCATGTCGGCTATTTTGCATTCAAAACCGCCGCTGAAGCAACCACGTTTGAACGCAGGCTACGATAAATTCGAACCGCTTGGCTGGATGAATCGAACCTGATAAGCCGAAAGTCAGCATCTATATGCTGACCTATTGCCGTATATGGTTGCTTTAAATCCGGGTTGGGGACGGCAGGTTGAGATGCCGATGTTCGAACCCTTGGCGTTTTGCATTCAAATCGCTATGCTGCTGGAAACGAATCAGAATGACGCTCCGGGGAAAACGCCATGCCGCTCGATGCTCCGCCCGAACATGCCCGTCCGACCTCTTCGCGCATCGGCGATAGCGCGCTGGCCGAACGGCTGCGGCGCGAATTGAAGGGGGAGGTGCTGTTCGACGCGTTCTCGCGCGGGCGCTACAGCACCGACGCATCGATCTATCAGATCGAGCCGATCGGCGTGGTGGCGCCGCGCGACGAGCAGGACGTCGAGATCGCCTTGCAGATCGCGGCGGATGAGGGCATCCCCGTGCTGCCGCGCGGTGGCGGGACCTCGCAATGCGGCCAGACCGTCGGCGAGGCGCTGGTGATGGACTGTTCCCGGCACCTGAACGGCTTGGTTGCCTTCGATGAGCAGGCGCGGACCGCCGTCGTCCAGCCCGGCCTCGTGCTCGATACGCTCAACAAGAAACTGAAATCTCGCGGGCTGTTCTTTCCGGTCGATGTTTCCACCGCAGCACAGGCGACGCTGGGCGGCATGGCCGGCAACAACAGTTGCGGCACCCGGTCGCTCCGGTATGGCAACATGGTCCATAACGTCCGCGCCATCGACGCGGTGCTGGCCGATGGCAGCGCCCTCCACTTCGATGAGGTCGATCCGGAGCGGAACGACCTTCCGGCCAAGCATCAGGACCTGCTGCGGCGGATGCGGGACCTGTACCGGCGGGAAGCCGACGAGATCACAGCGCGTATTCCGACCGTTCAGCGCAAGGTCGGCGGCTACAATATCGAGCGGTTGGGCGGGGAAAAGGTCAACCTCGCCAAGCTGCTGGTCGGGTCGGAAGGGACGCTGGGCTTCTTCCAGCGGATCGAGATCGACCTTCAACCCCTGCCCCGCCACAAGGTGCTGGGCATCTGCCATTTCCCGACGTTCCGGCAGGCGATGGAGTCGGCGCAGCATATCGTAGCGTTGCGCCCGGCGGCGGTTGAACTGGCCGACCGCGCGATGATCGACCTGGGCCGCGCTATCCCGATGTTCCGGGCGACGATGGACCTGTTCGTCCGGGGCGAACCCGACGCCTTGCTGTTCGTCGAGTTCTCCGGCGAGGACTTGGATGCCGAGAAGGCTAACCTGCGGCGGCTGGTCGAGCTAATGGACGATCTGGGCCTGCCCGGCAGCGTGGTCGAAGCGATCGATCCGGCTTTCCAGAGTGCGATCTGGGAAGTGCGCAAGGCCGGGCTGAACATCATGATGTCGATGAAGACTGCCGGCAAGCCTGTCTCCTTCATCGAGGACTGCGCCGTCCCGCTGGAACATCTGGCCGACTATACCGAGCGGCTGACCGAGGTGTTTCACAAGCATGGCACGACGGGGACATGGTACGCCCATGCATCCGAAGGGTGCCTGCACGTCCGGCCCGTGCTGAACCTGAAGCTGGACCTGGACGTCAAAAAGATGCGGGCCATCGCGGAGGAGACCTTCGCGCTGGTCCGGGAATACAAGGGATCGCATTCGGGGGAGCACGGCGACGGGCTGGTCCGGTCGGAATTCCACGAGCCGATGTACGGATCGCGGGTGGTCCAGGCCTTCCGGGAGGTCAAGACGGCGTTCGATCCGTCCGGCATGTTCAATCCGGGCAAGATCGTGGACGCGCCGAAGATGGATGATCGCCGGCTGTTCCGCTACAAGCCGGGCTATTCGCCGCTGCCGATCGAAACCGCGCTGGACTGGTCGGACTGGAACGGCTTCAGCGGTGCTGTGGAGATGTGCAACAACAACGGCGCGTGCCGGAAGTCCGACGCCAGCGTCATGTGCCCGTCCTACCGCGCCACGGCGGACGAGAAGCACGTCACGCGCGGACGGGCCAATACGCTGCGGCTCGCCATCACGGGGCAGCTTGGCCCCGACGCCTTCACGTCCGAGCCGATGTACGAGACGCTGGACCTGTGCGTCGGCTGCAAGGGATGCAAACGGGAATGCCCGACCGGCGTCGATATCTCGCGCATGAAGATCGAGTTCCTGCACCACTACCGCAAGCGCCATGGCATCCCCTTGCGGGAGCGCCTGATCGCGTGGCTGCCGCGCTATGCGCCCAAGGCGGCGCGGCTGGGCGGGATGCTGAACCTGCGCAACCGGGTTCCGGCATTGGCGGCACTGGGGGAGCGGCTGACCGGCTTCAGCAGCAAGCGGCCTCTGCCCAAGTGGCATGACCGGCCTTTCCGCGATACGGAGGCGGCGGCGGATGGAGCGGCGGCCGAGGTCGTGCTGTTCGTCGATACCTTCAACCGCTGGTTCGAGGCGGACAACGCCCGCGCCGCCCTGACCGTGCTGGAAGCGGCCGGCTATAAGGTCCATGTAGCCCATCCGCCCAAGGGCGAACGGCCGCTGTGCTGCGGCCGGACCTTCCTGACCGCAGGATTGGTGGACGAGGCGCGGGCCGAGCAGCGGCGCGTGCTGGATGCCCTCGGGCCTTATGTCGAGCGCGGCATCCCCATCATCGGCCTGGAGCCGTCCTGCCTGCTGACGATGCGGGACGAGTTCAAGTCGGTTCTGCCGGGCGAGTCCAGCACGGCGCTGGCCGGGAGGGCCGTTCTGCTGGAGGAGTTCCTGGCGGCGGAGGCCGAGGCCGGCAGGCTGCACCTAAAGCTGAAGGCTCTGCCGCACAAGCGGGCGCTGCTGCACGGACATTGCCACCAGAAGGCTTTCGGCGCGCTGGCCCCGACGGAACGGGTGCTGAAGATGATCCCCGGACTGGAGGTTTCGACCATCCAGTCCACCTGCTGCGGCATGGCCGGGGCCTTCGGCTATCAGGCCGAACACTATGAGGTGTCGATGAAGATGGGCGAGCTGGGAGTCCTGCCCGCCGCCCGCGCCGCCGACCCGGATACCGTCATCGTCGCCGACGGCACCAGTTGCCGGCACCAGATTCAAGATGGAGCGCAGCGTCAGGCGGTCCATCTTGCTATCCTGCTGCGGGACGCGCTGGAACAGCCGGAGGATCGTCGTGCTCCATGAAGAAGTCGTTGCCCGTCTTCGGGACAAGTTGATCGATGGCGTTCTGCCGCCGGGATCGCGGGTGCCGGAGAAGGATCTATGCGCCGAATTCGGCGTGTCGCGCACCCCCCTGCGCGAGGCGCTGAAGGTGATGGCGTCGGAGGGCTATATCGTCCTGCTGCCGAACCGGGGCGCCCGCGTCGCGAAGATGACCGCCAGGAACCTGGAAGAACTGTTCGAGGTCTGCGGCGGGATGGAGGCGCTGGCGGGCGAACTTGCCTGCCAATACGCCACCGACGGGGAGATCGCCGAGATCAAGGCGCTGCACGACCGGATGGCGGAGTTCTACGCGGTTCGCGACCTTGCCGGCTATTACCCGCTGAACCGCGCCATCCATGAAGCCATCGTGCGGGCGACCCACAATTCCGTCCTGATGAACCTGTACGAGAACGTCAGCGCCCGCATTCGCCGCGCCCGCTTCGTGGTGCCGATGCCGCCGGACCACTGGAAACTTGCCATGGCCGAGCACGAAGCCATCCTGAACGCCCTTCAGCGGCGCGATGCCGCCGTGCTGTCGTCGATCCTGAAGACGCACCTGCGCAACAAGTGCGAGCAGGTCGAGAGGGCCGGCTTCGCCGAGAGCGACGAGCCGCCGCCGGCACCGGCGCGCGCGCCCAGAAAATCACAGACCGCAAAATCCCAGACCGCGAAAGCCTTAGTGGAGCAAATCCCGTGACCGAAGAACTTCTCTACGACGTCCAGGACGGCATCGGCACCATCACCTTCAACCGCCCGCAGGCGCGCAACGCGATGACCTTCGCGATGTACGAGCGGCTGGGCGAGATCTGCCGGGAGGTGGAAACCGACGATCGGGTCAAGGCCCTGCTGATTACCGGCGCCGGCGACAAGGCCTTCGCCGCCGGGACGGATATCGGCCAGTTCCGCGCCTTCAAGGGTCCCGAAGACGCGCTTGGATACGAAGCGCGGATCGATCGGCTGCTGGGCGCCCTGGAGCGGTGCCGGGTGCCGACCATCGCCGCCATCGCCGGCGCCTGCACGGGGGGAGGTGCAGCCATCGCCGCCGTCTGCGACCTGCGGATCGCGGCGCCCAACGCCCGCTTCGGCTTCCCGATCGCTCGCACGCTCGGCAACTGCCTGTCGGTCGCCAACTACGCCCGGCTCGCGGCGCTGATCGGGCCGGCCCGCGTCAAGGACATCATTTTCACGGCACGGCTGGTCGATGCGCCCGAGGCGCTGGCGATCGGGCTGGTATCCGAGGTGATCGCGGAGGGTGGCGACCTGATGTCGCGCGCAGGAGAAGTCGCCCGCACGGTGGCCGGCCACGCGCCGCTGACCCTGCGTGCGACCAAGGAGGCGCTGCTGCGCATTCAGGACAAGATGACGCCGAATGAGAGCGACGACCTGATTCTGTCCTGCTACATGAGCCAGGACTTTCAGGAAGGCATGGACGCCTTCCTGAACAAGCGGCCGCCGGTCTGGACGGGGAAGTAACGGGTCTGCTGAGCCCAAGGATTATGGTAGACGGAGCAGGTCAAGTATCATCTCGGCAATTCGGGTGTTATCGTAAAGTTCCGGCATGAGGGAGATCGGGTTCGAGTAGAGGCTGTCGCTGGCGACTATGGTTTCCCAGTCCAGCCCGCGGATGACGTTCACACCGGCAGCCTTCATGGCTAGCAGGAATTCGTGCGCGATCAGGCCGTGGCCAATCGCCGACGGGTGAACCCCGTCGAGGCTGAACACGCCCCCGCTCTTCATGCGCCCTTGCCGGTCGACCTCATAATAGACGGTGTTCACAGGGCGGCCTGTGGCCGTAATATGGCTATCCAGTCCTGAGGGTAGCTGGTAGGGCGGCCTTTCGTTGTTGCGCTTGAAGGCGAGTTGAAGCAATTGATTCGCGATATCGACGAGCACGTACTTGACAGGCTGGCCGGGGCCGGCCTTCTTCTTGTTGTATGAAGCTACCAACTGGCGGATTGTGGTATTGTACTCCCCGATTGTTTTGTCGATTTCCAGCGTCTCGGCGAAGGTGAGGGAGTTCCCAGTACGGCGCGCGTAGTCCAGGTCAAACAGGAAATACGTATACCGCTCATAGTACTTAGCCTGAGGCAGAACGCCAAACGGGTCCGGCGTCACTACTTGCTCGTTCCCTACACCGCGAGCGAGCGGTGCGATGGTGACTGGAGGCACCGTTCCAACGAAGACATTACAAGGGCACTTTCCGCGGACAAGAATACCGTGAACCTGCTTCATCAATTCCTCGAACTCGGCCTTGAAATCGTCCGGGCTCCAAAGGTTGTACTGATTACGCTCGTCGAGGCTCATAGCCAGGGGCCGCACCTTGGACTCCGCGGTCCTGCTAATTCCCATGCGGACAATTGTCCCGAGTGCGTTATTCGACCCGAGCCATAGCACGAGGTTCTCCACGCCATCGCCGTTCACATGGTGTTCCTCGAGCCATCGAAGTTGACTGAAGTCGTTGTAAGCAGGATTGCGCGCGGGGTTCAGAACCGCATGCGCCGTCCGCTCGAACCGTTTGTTGGGTAGGTCGAAGAAGCCGTCCTCTGCGCCACTCACATCCGCAGCAATTCGCTTCACGCAAAGTGAGGGCGTGACCATCCAGGCATCCGCCACCGTGAACCCCGCGACCGCCACGTTGGGGTAGAACTGGCGGTGACCCGCCTGCGGCAGCGCGATGTTTCCGGCTCCGCGCTCGTAGAAGTCTTCTACCTCGTCCAGATACTCGTTAATCGTGGCGAGCGCCACAGGCCATTCAAGGGGACCGCGGATGTCGCTTCCGTACTTCCGTTGCAGAACCCTTAAGAGGTTTTCGATGTTGAGCGGCAAGCCGCCCGCACCCCAGAGAGGAATTGGGTAATCGTCCGTGCCTGGCATGACGTCAAGACAACGTGCAAGCAGTGTGGAAAACGACAGTTCGGTTCTCGCTGCCGCCAGAGACATAAATCCCTGAGAAATGCTGTCACCGATCGTGAACAATTTCATGCTGTCCTCCGCGTTCCATTTATCGATCCAAGGATACTGTCAGATACTCATCTTCCACAAATGTGTGAAAGACATCAGGTTAGATGTAAATAAAACTGTTTGCATCAAACCACTAATGAAATATTTGCTGACAAATTGAATGTTCATCTTCTGAGGTTTGGCGTCGGTGTCCATAATCGGGAAATCCGACACGATCCCGTCATTGCACGAAACACCTGGTAACAACACTTATCTCCTGTACTGATTAGGGGATCATGTCTTGGCTTCTTTCTTCATCGATCGTAGGATTCATATAGGCTCCACCAGGCCGTTGGTCTGACTTTGCGGCGGCGCCCTGAGCGTGAGTATTTCCGAGACAATCTTCCGCCAATTGTTGAAATTGCGGACGTGCAGCTTGTTTGCGATGCTGGAGTGCTTGGCTTGCAATATGTTATCGATCGATTTTGCATCGAGAGGCCCCTCGCCTACTGACGAATTGTCGGTCAGCAGGGGGTGTAGGATACTGCGGCCAACTTCGGTTCGACCGAGTTCGAGGAAGGCAAAGATGTCGCGGATACGCCGCTGACGTGCATCGAGGTAACCATCTGGTCCAAGCTCGATAAGAAGTTGCGCCTGCGCGATCCAGTCGAAGATCGCGAGCAAGTCGTATGGGGTTTCGACATAGAGCGCGATTGGGTTCGCTGTAGCCAGATTTTGGGCGTCAACGATCTCGAATTGGTTCAAGCGAAATTTGATCGAAGGATCGATACCGTCGATAAGATCGAGGGGGAACGAACGGCCAATGTCATTTCTATTAGCAACCTCTCGCTTGATCTTCAGCCAATTTGGTAAGCGGTCGATCAGCACGTTCAAGCCCAGCGACGGATACAGGCCGGAAAGGAACGCGATTCCAAGCAGAACACCGAGTACGATGCCTTCTCCAAAATCGGGAGCCGCAACGACGTGCCGGAGCACCCAAGCGGCGAACACAGTTACCAAGATGTGTAAGGTAGTCCTCAAAAAACTTAATGGCGACAAATCAAAGTTGGCGATCCGAAGTATCAGATACTGGATTGACCAGACATAGGCACCAACGAAGCCGGCTCCGATCACCAGCGCAGTAGCGGTAGAGTAGTCCAACTCATCCCCTTGCTCCGCGTGTAGGCCCCTTAAGAGTATTTTGGTGGCACTGAGCCACTCCTGATCATATCCAATCACCAGCGCAAAGCCGCTAGCACTCATTAGGACGAAGATTAATGTGGGTAGAACATAGGTTGCAATCTCGGCAGCCCAGGCTTTTGCCCCTGCCAAGATGCCTCCACCGGTTGCTCCATCCTCGTAGCGTGCTCGGATCAGTTCTATAGCAGGACGGACGAATGTTCGGTTATGTTCAGGCAGGTAATCAATCTTAGCATTTAAGCTGTTAATTATACACAACCGACGCATGCGCACGTTTCGGCGCCCCACGAAGATCGAGAGTGGTAGCAATAAGCTTAGCAGGAAAATGAATATGCCCTGTGGCTTCGAGAAATTGAAGTACATAAGCAAAGCTTCGAACATAGGACTTCCCTTTCGAAAATGCCTTCTCAGTGGAGTTGAGAGGCTAAGATGTGCTTTTTCTTCTCCACCCTGTTATCTGCTTAGTTTTTTTATCTAAGAATAGACAGCAATAAAAATCATGGTCACCAACCCAAAAAGCCCCCGAAAATGCCAACGTGGTTCATCATATCGAAGCTGCCGCTTTGAGCTTTTCAAGTTTCTGGAATGTTTCCAGGTCACGCTTGGTTTCGATGGCGAAATTAAGTGCATATTGCATCTTGATCTCCCCTATGTCAGACGTCCGGAGCAACGACCGTGTTCAAGGTTGGAGCCACTGCTTTCGTCGCTGGGTGGCGCTTTCCAGAGCAAGCTACAATGCCACCTTTATCGCGCAAAGGTTTCAAAGGGTCATGTTCGAATAGAATGAATGTGTTCCAAGTAGAGCAGCACTGTTGTAAAGCTACGCTATAGTTTCGTGTGTGACGATCCGAAGTCAGCGTGATGAGATGGATGCCGAGAGCATGGCAATGTATGGGAGGCGACGTTGTCCACGACCGGCCAGAGTTGGCTGGGAAAATCTGAACATCGGGATAAGTGGAGTTTCTGCCTGAAAGTGGCCAGTCTACATGCCGCATAGGAGAGACAATGACCAGACGACCCCGCCAGAACCACACACCGGCTTTCAAGGCGAAGGTGGCTCGGGCCGCCGGCCTGTCGCGACGCTGATGAAGCGGATAGGCCTCCAGGCCGTTCATCGCAAGCCCGACACATCGAACCCGGCAGGCGCTCCACTTATCCGCCGAAAAATCTGTTCAGACAAGCGGAGCCACCTCTACAGGTGGCGATCACGGCTGGCTCTCCAGCTCAGTGTCCACCACCCGAAAACCGAATAGAGTCAACCTGCAAATTGCAACTAAGCAGGTGACATCGTGAAGTAGACCCTATAAGACGCACCATCACCAGATATATTGGGAGTGGCAAATTTGTAGATTACGTCTTTTTCTTTCGACTCCATTGCTTTTGCCGCGAAAACAACCATATCCTTTCCAGTTAGAACAATGGCATGTTGCCCCAATTGATCATCATCCGTATCCAGGAGGGCATTCACCCCACCCACGATGTCGGGCTCCAGTAATTTAAGGAGTGGTCCCACAATGCCAGATAAAGCTGGTCCCACTATGGGAACTAATGCAGTAACCGTCGATATTCCGGCTGACGCAGCCATAACCGCGTTTTTCACTACTTCTTTATACTTGTCTGGATTACCTTCATCATGCTCCATCAGTAAGCAGTGTATAGCAAGTCCCCAAGGTTTTCCAAGATAGACATCCAGGAGATCCGGGCGGCTCTCGCCGCCATCGACATCATCATATGTGCGCGTCTTTTCAGTGTGGCCGCCATTGTAAGCCACGGTCGAGATAATGACGTAAGGTTCATCTGAATTGGAGCTTGCGTCCCAATTAGTTTCCTCGAAACAAATTAGGCCTGTATAATGAACCCGCACCTCATTCAGCTCAACCGCGCCGACATCAGGCCACCAGTAAATTTCGCCATTTTGGAAGACGACGACCCTTCCACCCTCTGAAAAATCAGATTCGTCGGCCTTAGGTAGCCCGAGCCAGGAGTTGGGACCCCCAATCTCCTCATACCTTATCCTGATGGCTCCGTGGATCCAAGCGGGAGCCCCTGATCCACCATAATAGATATCGCCATGTTTATACCGGATACGGAATCCGCCTTTTACTTTTTCCAGATCCGAAACTGCATCTCCGGGGCTTTCCCTAAGGTCGTTCCAATGTCTGGTTATTACGGCCTTTGCTGAAAAATCAACTTCGAACCGACCGAGTAATGTCGGTGGCCGTTTAACGACCGTAACTTTGGCATCTTTCAGATTGTTGATTTTTACAGGCATCGATTTTCTCCTCAAGACTAAGTTGTCAGCAAACGACTGGGTGTCAGCTGCAAATCTGTATTCGCAACCTTGATGGTTCCATGACGGCCCGGCAAAACCTTTGTTGGCGTCAGTGCACCAGGATCCCTATGGCTTCCGCATCAGGACTTCCTTCACCCCTGCCCACCGGACTCGCTCCGGTTCCACTTACCCAGATGCTGAAGTTCGGCGAATGCACGTCGATGTCATCGGGCACATCGATCAGAACCCACGACATAACTCCGCTTTTGGCATCCGTGGCGAAGAGTTTTCCGTAATCGTCGCGTGAGATGGTGCCGGTCCGGAAAACGGCCCGCCGATTGGCCGCTATTGTTCCCTGTGCGGATATTTCATCGAAGGTCTCGGCATAAGACATTTTCTGGTCATTGAAAAACCAGACGCTGCTTTCCCATCCGCCTCCGGAAGCAGGCTGTGGACCATTCTGCTCGAAAGCGATCACGTCAGCCGCAGCCAGATCGTCATTCGAAATGCCCAGGATGCCGCTGATGTTGCTGTAAGACGTTGGGGTCCTGAAGTCTCGGACCCAGACATAGTGGAAGTCGCTGATGCCCGTTCCCTTGTCGTCCGGCGCGCCAATCACATTGGGAGGATCCGCGGTATTGGCGTCAAGCATCGTCTCGGCCCAGGCGATCATAGGGGTTTCAGGAGCGGCCGTTGCTTCGGCGGCGAAAAGCTGTGTCCCAAAGCAAAGAGTTACTGCAACGGTAGCAAGGCGTCTGACCGGAACTGATTTCGTCATGTTTTTCCCCCGGATTGGTGCAGGATCAACAAAGAACAAACCCATGCTCCTCACGACGATTAGATCCCTTATAGGAAGGTGACCCAAATCTTGAACAGACTGCGAGCTCGGGCGAAGTTCGTTTCGGTGGGACGATCGTATTGTGCCTTGTCACCCAAACATCTACAGGCAGAACAGCATCTGGAACGTAAGCCATTACTGTGCAGGTGACTTGGCTGCTTCGCCCAGCCCGGCAACGTCAGGAAGCGCTACTTGAGGCTTTGTACAGCACGAACGGTCCACTGGTACCATCCGGCTGCTTGGCCAAGTCGTTGTGGACGGCGACGACAGTGCCGACGATTAGAGGATGGGGACTTCCTTCGATGAAATAGCCCCGGATATGGTTGAGAGACGAATGGCCTTCGCCCTTCAGCTCGACCCCTCGCGGCCCATGCTCTCCGGCAGGTGTGATCGACCCGCTGATAGCCAGTTCAATGCCCCGTCCGAAAGCAAGCGTTCCCGAAACTATTCCCGTCTTCGGATCGGTCGTTCCATTGAAATTTCCACCTCCAGCCCACGGCACTGCGATCTGGGCAGGCATCTCGCCATCTCCGCATTCGGGTCGGAAACTCTGATAAATCCATTTACCGTCAAGGTTTTCCATCTTCTGTCCTTTCAGTGAAGGATACCCGGCCTATGCATCGGGTGATGCATTACACCGTAACCAGTGAGCGGATGCAGGAAAGGCAGGCGAAATCGTCCTGAAAATCTGTTTAAATCTGCCTGAAAGACAGGACAGCAGTCTGGTAAAGTCGAAGGAGGTGGGCGATGAATACAGGAAATTTACCGTATCAGGTCTATCGCTTTGACCAGTTCGTCCTGAATCTGCATCGGGGAGCGTTACAGACGGCTTGTGGAACAGATTTGCCGTTGAGACCAAAATCCTTTGCCTTATTACAGCTTTTCGTAGAGAATCCTGGACGGCTCCTGGATCGCAAGACGATCATGGAAACGGTATGGCCAGACGTATTCGTCACCGATGACTCGATCAGCCAGTGCATCAGAGATATTCGATGCGCACTGTCGGATGAAAATCAACGCCTGCTTCGAACCGTTCCGCGAAGAGGATACCTCTTTACAGCCAATGTATTACCGGCAGAGCCTGTCGAGGAACCGCGTGCCGTGGCACAGCCTCCGACCGGCGAGGCAGTCAAGATCACGCCATCCTTCTTGACGATTGGCAACGACGCGGTACACGAAGGTTTGGTCAACAGCAGGAAACCCGGCGTTCATCCGGATCAAAAGGCTGGGCGGACCCCGGCTATGCCGGGCGGACAGACGCCGGCGGCCGAATCCGAACGCCGCCACCTGACCGTCCTGGTCTGCGCCTTCGTCAATTCCACAGGCCTTTTCGAGGAGATGGATCAAGAGGATGCCGAGGCTGTCCTACAGGTTGTCATGGACAACTGTACAGCGTTGATCACCCAATGCGGCGGATACGCTACAAGTTACACAGGTGATGAAATCCTCGCGTATTTCGGATATCCCTATGCCCACGAGGATGCCGCCGAACGGGCCGTGCATACGGCTATTGCCTTGATTGGGGCACTTGGTGCCCTTGAAACCCAGCGGACTCCAAAACTCCAGCTCAGGATCGGCATTGCCACCGGCCTGGTGGTGAATAACCGGCCAAGCCAGGAAACCCAGGGCCAGTTTGCCGTGGGCCGCCCGCTGAGCCTGGCGACGAGGTTGCAGGCGCTCGCCATGCCTGGCTCGGTGATCATTTCCGACGGGACAAGGAGCCTCCTCGGCGGGCTGTTCATACTTGAGGACCTTGGTTGCAGAATCCTCGATGGATTCACCGAGCCGGAGCGTGCATGGCGGGTCATCGGAGAAGGGTGGGCGGAAAGCCGTTTCGAGGCCTTGCGGGGGGCTCGACTATCCCCCTTGGTCGGCCGCGACCAGGAACTTTCGCTGTTGCTCGATCGCTGGAGGCAGGCAGGCGAAGGCGAGGGCCAGGTGGTTCTGCTGGCAGGCGAGCCCGGCATCGGTAAATCGCGCCTGATCCAGGCGCTGCGGGAGAAGCTGTTTGGCGAACCACATGCCTACCTTGGATATTATTGTTCCCCGTTCCGTCAGGACAGCTCTCTGTGGCCGGTAATCGCCCAGCTCAGGCACGCCGCCAATCTGGTCCCCAGCGACGATGCAGCACAAAAGCTCTCAAAGATCGAGACCCTTCTGACTCAACGAGGCGACAACACAGGCCAAGCGGTTCCGCTGATCGCATCCCTGTTATCCGTCCCGTACGAGGCTCGCTACCCCGTTCTCGACATGCCGCCGCAGCAGCAACGCGAGCGGACTCTGGTCACGCTTGTGGAGCAGCTTGTAACAATGACGGCGGGCCGGCAGGTGTTGCTGGTCTGGGAAGACATACACTGGGCCGACGTGACATCGCTGGAGCTTCTGGGAATTGTCCTCGACCGGCTACAGAATCTTCCCGTGCTGGCAGTCGTCAGCTTTCGACCCGAATTCCCCCCACCCTGGCACAGTCAACCCCACGCCACCTGGCTGCGACTCAGCCGCCTGGGGAGGCGCCGTTGCGGTCAGCTGATAGCCGGATTGTGCCAAGGCAGACCGTTGCCGGCTGCCATCGTGGACGGGATCATGGACAAGGCTGAGGGCGTACCTCTCTTCGTCGAGGAGTTGACTAAAACCGTGCTTGAATCGGGATTGGATTGGAACGAGGACGACCGAAATAGTTCCAAGGGCCGGCTGCTGCCGCTGGCTATCCCCGAAACATTGCAGGACTCCCTGATGGCGCGCCTCGGGCGGCACGCCCAGGGAAAGGAACTGGCTCAGATCGGTTCGGTCATAGGACGGGAGTTCTCCCACGAGAAGCTGGCAGCGACGACATCATGGAACGAAGAGGACCTTGCCGGCGCATTACATCGATTGATCTCCACGGAACTGATTTTTCTTCGTGGAGTGGGAGCCGAGGCGGTCTACGTCTTCAAGCACGCGTTGGTCCGTGATGCCGCATACGCCAGCTTGCCCAGAGCCAAACGACGGTTGCTCCATGCTCAGATCGCGAGGGTACTGGAGGATCGTTTCCCGCACGTGGTCGAGAACGATCCGGAAGTGCTTGCGCATCATTGGACCGAGGCCGGGGAAGTCGGGAAGGCCGCCGTTTATCGGTTAAGAGCAGGCGAACGGGCGGTTGCATGTTCAGCGACCGCGGAGGCGATCGCGCAATTCATGGCTGGTCTGGACATCTTGCGAACCTTTCCCGACGGAACTGAGCACGACGCCAGGGAACTGGACCTTCAGGTTGCCCTGGGAGCAGCCCTCTCGGCCGCCAGGGGCCTGGCTGCCCCGGAAGCAGAATGTGCCTATGCCAGAGCCCGCGACCTGTGTGATCGGTTGGGCGACGGACACAGCCTGGTGCCGGTGCTCCTGGGTTTGTGGGCCTCGCACAATGCCAGGGACGAACTTGCCGCCGCACGTGCCGTCGCAAGCCAGCTACTTGATCTGGCTCGCCGGAACCGGAACAAGGCGGCGAGCATTCTCGGGCACCGCGCGCTCGGCGCGACTCTGTTCGGGCTAGGCCAATTCACCGAGGCCAGGGCTGAGCTGGAAGAACTGCTTTCGATCGATGATATGGCAATCAAGCTTTCCCGCGTTTCCTTGCCGTACGATCCATGTGTGTCAGGGCGGGCATGGCTGGCGCTGACCCTGGCGGTTCTCGGCTATCCGGATCAGGCCCTTGAGCAGTCGGACAAGGCACTGGCCGATGCCGACAAGTTGCGGCACCACAACACCACATGCCTGACACTCTCCCTGAGATGCTCCGTGGGTCAACTCTTTCGCAATGAAAAGGATGTCGCGCTGAATGCCGATGCGCTTATCTCGGTTGCCGCCAAGCAGGGCTTTGCCTACTGGATGGGTCTCGGACAATACTTTCAGGGATGGGCGCAGGCTTGGGCCGGCGACATGCATGCCAGCATCGAACGAATGCAGCAGGCGCTGGAGTCCTGTCAAACGACAGGAACCACGGCTTATGTGCCATACAACCTTGCAACCTTGGCGGAGCTATGCCTTCGGGCCGGTGATGCGGCACGCGGGCGCAAATTCTTGGACATGGCTCTGGGGCTACTGGAAGTGACCGATGCCCGGTATTGCGAGGCAGAACTGCTCCGCCTCGATGGCGAGCTGCGACTGGCCATGCCGGAACCCGATCGGAAGGGCGCCAAAGCCGCGTTCAGGCGCGCGCTTGAGATCGCGCGCGGCCAGGAAGCAAAGGCCGTCGAACTGCGCATCGCAATGAGTCTTGCCCAGCATTGGATAGATGGTGGAAAACGGCGACAGGCTCGTTGCCTGGTAGCGTCAGTTTACAATTCGTTCACCGAAGGGTTCTCCATCAAGCCGTTAGTTTCTGCAAAGAAACTAATCGATCACCTCGCATGACCAACTTTGGTTTGAGCTTATTACGATCAGCAATTTGCCGGGTCTATGCGGTAGAACCGTGGCTTAATGGGAGATGGATTTGGTTCCATAGGAGCATGATCGAACGGCCGACCGGCAGTGCAAGTGTGTTACGGCGGTTGATGCATTGATCATCTCCGGTCAAATTAGGTTAAAATTCGGGAGCGTTGTCTTGAACACATTCTGGCGAAAAATCTAAACAACTTTAAATAATATGAAATATTTATTAAATTTGTTTGTTGTCCGAATGTGGTAATTCCGACCTTTCCAATCAGGCAAGAGTGATGATGGCATCCTGGGACATTGCTACTGGACAACGATCCAGAGACTATTCCATTGCGTTTTATGTGTCGTTTTCTCTGTTTTGCTGCGCTTTGCTGGCGTATCTCATCTCCCCGCTGATTTTCTGGGACATAGCCAGGATCACGGCTCAGGGCTGGCTGGTCGACGATACTTTCTTCTATAGCCTGATAGCGGACCGGCTCCTCGACGGACAGGGGATGACTTTCGACGGGCGGGAATCGACCAACGGAGTCCAGCCGCTCTGGCAGGCCATGATCGTCATCGGCAAATGGGCGTTCCCGAGCGTCGCAAGCGGCGATATCGTGCTGATCCTCAGTTGGGTGACGTTCCTGATCGGGAGCGCGGTGCTCATCCGGTTCGCCTATGGCTACGGACGGCGCACCGCGATGATCGTGGCGCTTTGCCTTCTCGCCAACCCATTCTTCCATCGGCTGGTGCTGCAAGGGCTGGAAACGCCGCTGGTCCTGATCTTCCTGCCGCTGACCCTGATGCTTACGCAGTACTGGCTCGAACTTCAGGAACAGCCGCGTGAGGGACAGGGGCGTGAGGGGGAAAGCCGCTCCGGCGTTATCGTGGCGCTGGTCCTGGGAGCGGTCTCCGCCGCCCTGTTCCTGACCCGCACCGACCTGTTCTGGTTCCCGGTGATCATCGCGGCGGTCATGGCGATGCGCAGGCGATGGTCGGACGCGGTGGTGTTCTGCTGCTGCCTTGCCGTCCTGGTGCTGCCTTATCTGGCCTACAACCACGTCAGCCAAGGGTCGGTCATGCCGATCAGTGGAAGAGTGAAGCTCTTCTATCTGGCGGCTTATTTCCCGACGCTGCAATCGTACATCTTCTCCGATGAATGGTCCGGCATCTTCGCCGCCGTGGCGAAGCTGATCGGGCTGGAATACGCCTTCAAGCTCGCGGGCATCGGCTCGAAGTTCGCGATCCTGGCCGTCGTTCCGCTGGTCACGATCCTGTTCGCCCTTGGCGCCCTGGCAGCGTATCGCGAATACCGGCGCAAGGGCGTCACTTCGTTCGTGATCTTCACGGCCGGGATCGTTCTTCATGCGGCTTACATGCATTTGTTCTATCGTGAACTGCGCATGTACACGGCCTACTACTTCGTCCCGGAACTGATCTGGATGGCGACCGTCGTCGGCAGGTACTGGGCGGCATCGCTCGAGCGGGCGGGGGCGGCAGACGATATCCCGATGTCCGAAGGCCGGCGAAGAGTCCTGGTCACGGCAGTCCTGGGCTGCTCGATGGCGGCAATCGCATTGGCCGGCATCCATGTCAGGACCGCGGCGCCGGCGGCGTTCTGGACGGCGCGCCTGGCCGTGGCCGAAGCGATCAGCCGGGAAATCGAGCGGACGCCGGAAGTGGCGCGACGTATCGGTGCGTTCTGGCCCGGCGCGCTCGCCTACTTTTCCAAGGCTCCGATAGCGCCGCTCGATGGCATCATCAGTTCGCAAAGCTATTTCGAGAACTACGTCAAGACGGGAAGGCAGCTCGATTACGCGCGGGAGCACGGCATCGACAATCTACTCGTCCTGCTGATGCCCGCAGAGGTCGAAGCGATCAGGTCGAAGCAGGTTCCGACACATCTCGTCTGGTCCAAGGACTACATCCGGCTGCTCGCGCAGAGCGGCATGGATATCGAATTTGCCGGCGCCTGGCCGGCCTCGTCCGACGAAGCGCAGGCGGCATCCTGGTACTGGCTGAAACTGGGTCCACAACTTGGCCAACAACTTGGTCAGCGGGGCTGATACCTGTCGGATCGATACATGTTGGGTGCGGATGGCGAAGAGGCGCTGAATGACCGATCTGCAAGCCTACCTGCTGCGCACTCTGGAGCGGGTCTTCTGCATCCTGGCGCTGATGACGCTGGCGGGTGCCTTGACCCCCTATCTGTTCGGCTTCCGGTCGGGTTCGGCGATCATCAACCGCGACTTTGCGGCCGAGGTGGATGCCGGGAACGTCACGTTCCAGGCCGTCACGCTGGCGATCTACTCGATCGGATTGCTGTACCTGCTGGCCGAACGTGCCCGGCTGCCCAGGCTTCTGGCCGGCAACTGGATCATGCTGGCGTTGACCGGGCTCGCCCTGTTCTCCGCGCTCTGGTCCTACTATCCGGAGGCGACATTCCGGCGCGCCTTCGCATTGCTGCTGACCACCACCTTCGCTTATTATCTGGTGCTGCGCTACACCCCGCGCGAGTTGCTGCAACTGATCGCCTGGGCGTTGCTGCTGGGGGCGGCGCTGTCGCTGGTGGTGGTCATCCTATATCCGAACTCGACGATCTACCGCGGCGGACCGCTGGCGGGAAGCTGGATGGGGTCGTTCGGCCACAAGAACCGGCTCGGCCGGATGATGGCTCTGGCCGTCGTCATCTTCACCCTGCTGCTGCTGGAGCAGGGCGGCAAGACGCGGTGGTTCAACTGGGCCGGGCTGGTCCTGTGCGGCTTCATGCTCGCCACATCGCAGTCCCGCACGGCCTGGATCACGACCGTCGTCCTGCTGTTGTTCATACCGACGCTGCGCTTCCTGCGCGGCGCCCGCCTGCCGATGTCGCTCCGGCTCGGCAGCCTGATGATCCTGGGCTTCGCCGCCGTCATGGCGGTCACCCAGTTCCTGGTCATCGGACTGGAGGCGGTGGGGCGCGACCTGACGTTCACGGGCCGCACCACGATCTGGACCCACGCGGTCGTCGCCGGCATGAACCATCCGATGCTGGGAGCCGGCTACCGCGCGTTCTGGACCCCGGAAGGCGCCAGCTACGTCTATGCCCGGATCTGGGCCGTGATCGGCAACGGCCACAACGGCTATCTGGACGTCTGGCTGGAAATGGGAACGCTTGGGCTGGGGCTGTTCCTGGTGATGTTCTTTACCGCCTTCAAGCGGGCCTATGCGCGCCTTGTGTTCGGCCAGGCGAAGCCAGGTTCGGGGAGCGGTGACATCGCCGGGTTGTTCTATCCTTTGATCCTGCTCTACTCGCTGATCTACAGCCTGACGGAGAAATTCCTGCTGGAGCAGAGCGAACTGACCTGGGTGCTGATCCTGACCACGCTACTCTACCTGACCCCGCGGCGTCTGCCGGCGGTCCGCCGGTCGCCCGTTCCGGCGTATGTCCATGGGCATGCGGCGAATGCGGGCGAGGCTCGGCCAGGTCGGTGATCACCTATCAGGCGTCGAAGGAGGCGAGCGGGTTGCTGCACGGGCTGACCAGCGGGTCGCCATATGCCAGATAGGAGACGGTCGGCCCGTCTTCCGGCCGGCGGAGGAAGAAGTCGGTCGACATCAGGAACACGTGCATGATGTCATCCTCCACCGCGACCAGCCTGCGCTGCACCGCTGCGGGCAAACTTGCCCTCAGCGTGTCGTTGGTGCCCAGACCGGGCATCCATCCGGCCAGACGGACCAGCCATCGTCTCCCTTCCCCCTTCATGTAGGTCAGGTAATCCGCGGTGAAGCGGCTGAAGTCTTCGTCGCTCATCCGAATGTCGGGAAAGCGGTCGCGGATCACCGCCCGTATCATGCTTTCCGCGGTAGACGCCCGCGCGACGCCGATACCGGCGAGACCGGTTCCGGCGACGGCGGCGCCGGCGGCACCGCTTATCAGCAGGGCTCTGCGTGATAGTCGGATCATGCCCGCTGGCTCCCCTGGCCGTGCTGGTGGGCGGCGGCCCGGAGGGCCAGTGCGCTGATCGTCAAGGTGGGATTGGCCGGAGCGCCAGTCGGGAACGCACCGCTGCCCATGACCAGCAGGTTACGCACCCGGTGATGCACCATGTTGCGGTCGATGACGCTGTCGGCCGGGTCGTCGCCCATGACGGTCGTGCCCTGGATATGCGCCTCGGTCGGATTCAGATAGCTGTCTATCTTGAACCGTTCGACCGGCAGCGCCGCAAGCAGCTTGGGCAGCAGTTCGTCCAGGGCGGCGATGCCGCGCATGGCATAGTCGCTGTGAGCTTCGAACCGGACCACCGGCTTCGAGCTGTCGGCAGGCGAGACGGAGACCTGATTGTGCTCCTGCGGCAGATCCTCGACGATGCACTTCAACTGCATGATCTGGCGCCAGCGTCCCGGTTCGTTGCGGAAGATCGGACGGTTGAAACCTTCGATCAGGCAGGCGCCATGACGTGACCGGTGCGGCCCGTCGTAGAACATGTAGCCGTGCCCGGTTATCGCGGTGCTGCCCTGGAAATTGTCGACGCCGTCGAGATATACCGTAACGTTGGTCGATACCTGCTCGTGGAGATAGCGGCCGAGCATGGGGTGCTCGAGGCCCGATTTGGCCATGATGAACGGATTGAACATCGCGTTGGCGCCCAGGACCACCAGATCGCCCCGCGCCGTCGTCTCGACACCATCCTTGCGGTAGACGACGCCGGTCGCCGTCCCGCCCGAGGTCTCGATGACTAGCGCCTCTGCCTGGAGCAGCAGGGTGATGCGGGGGTCCCGGTACATGTCGCCCAAGTCGTTTGCGATGGTGAACTTGGCGCTGATCGGACAGAGATGGCAGATGCTGTTGGCGCAGCATGACGGCCGCGTGGCAGTGGCTTTCCTGGCCCGCGCCGTCGGCTGCGGAAACCACGCGTCGGGGAACGCTGCCTTGATCAGCCGATCCGGATCGGTGAAGCGGTGCGGCGGCTGCGGATAGGGCTTCGAGCGGGGAAACGGCGTCCCGTCGGCGGAGCCGGAGATCTCCATGATCTCTTCCGCTTCCTGATAGAAGGGCTCCATCTCGTCATAATCGACAGGCCAGTCTCGACCGACGCCGTAGACGCTCTTGAGCCGGAAATCGTTGGGCATCAAGCGCGGCGTGCACGCGACCCAGCAGTTCGAACCGCCGCCGAAGCCGATGTTGAAGCGCCAGGCCTTATCGGCCAAGCCCTGCTTGATATAGGCGGTGTTGTAATCGATTTCCGAATTGCGCTTCCGTGCTACCTGCCATTCGGTGGTGTGGACGGCGCCGCGTTCCAGCACTAGGACACGTACGCCGGGTCCCGCATGCTGCAAATATTTTCGCAAGTAGAAGGAAGATCCGAAGCCGGTACCGATTACGATGACGTCAAAGGTCTCCATTATTCCTTACTCTGCCATGCCGGCTCATGACGCCGGGATCTGGCGTGGCCTGCTGATCAAGAACGCTTACCCTGTCGCTGGGTGCCCTGTCGCTGGGACTGTAAGATTGGCGATATGAGTTGATTTTGTAAGTGTCGCGCAAGTACTAGCGCCGTTCCATTGGTATCCTGGGCATAGGCCGGTCTTATCCAAAAGACCAAGCATAGCCTTAGCAGCGGTATTCCATGGCACATGATGCCACTGACCACGCTGTCCACGGTTGTGCTCAGCAACGATCTGATCAGCAATCGATCTACATCGAGCCTCATGCTGCGACATCGGCCGAATTTGATCCGCTTTCAATTCAACATCTGCGCTTCAGCGAAAGCAATCGGCAGCCTGCCATGCTAAACTTCCCGCCCCAGGAAAAGCGGAGCGGGCGCTTCGGCGCTGGCCGATCTGGTAGCCTATACCCGAGACCGCTACCACGAGGCGCTGGAGCGACGGGCCTTCCGAACCGGATGAGGGCAAGCGGCTAAGCAGACTTCAATCGGGTTCGAGACCAGCGGTCCCGCGAATTTATTTCGGCGGTAGCCAGCCTGACACCCTCCCTCTCCTGGACCGGAGCGCCATTCAAGTTTATGGTCCTGCTTAGAAGTTCATTAATGATCATGCCTCGGCCATGCGACTAGCCGGCCGACCATGATTGTGACAGATAAGCAAAGTTAGATGGGAATATCCAGATATGGCATAATCAATCTTTGTATGAACGCGACGAATTTTCCTTGCCAAGGATTTATAATTTTAAACTCTAGAAATAAGTGGCCTTTCAACACAACAGCTATGACCAGGACCCGATGAGTATGTACCCAATGTTAACGATTGAACATAAGTGCAGCATCTCGACACGGGCACACCTCACCTTGCTTGCGCTTGTTGTCCTTTTGCCTGTCCTGGTTTTTGTCATAGTGCTGTTGAACCATCAGACAAAACTTCAAAGATCCAACATCGAACAGGATTTGCTGAAGGAGTCACGCTCAGTTACGGACATGATCGAGCGCGATTTGCGCGGCGTCACGTCGATGCTGGAAACACTGGCACTCATGCCCGCCCTTCAACAAGGGGACTTCGCAACCTTCCATCAACAGGCCAGCCGGATCACGGCGCACCATGATGTCGGCATCGTCCTGAGAGATACGGCTGGACAGCAACTCCTCAATACCCGCGTTCCCTGGAACACGCCGCTGCCGTCCATCGCCAGCACCGATGCCGTCCGTGCCGTCCTGGAAACCAGGATGCCCTATGTCACCGATGTCGCGTTCGGTGCCGTATCCCAACGGGAACTCGTCGGCGTCGTCGTTCCGGTACTGCGGGCGGACCAAGTCACCCACCTGTTGACCGCCAGCCTCCCGCTGGAGAGGTTCCGGGATATCCTGACCCAGGCCGGTATCGGCGAAGGCAGGACCGCCACCATCGTGGACCGCAAGGGCAGGAGACTGGCCGCCGTCCCCGGCGGCGCGGCGGAAAAGGCCGCCTCCTGGGAGTGGATCGGCGGAGCTGCCGCCCGCGAGGGCGTCGCGGCATCCAGCCAAGGCCCCGGCGACTTGCGGCTGGTATCTGGTTACAATAAGTCCGAGATGAGCGGCTGGACGACCATCGTGAGCCTGCCCGGCGCCG
Organism: Skermanella sp.; assembly: GCA_035630415.1. GTDB lineage: Bacteria > Pseudomonadota > Alphaproteobacteria > Azospirillales > Azospirillaceae > Skermanella. Next base: position 1,711 of record DASQKT010000106.1, on the reverse strand, counting down.
AGATCGACAGCAAGCTGGCGCGCGATGTCAGGTCTTACATTTTTGCCGGCACGGCGTTTCTCCTGCTGTCGGCTTTGCTGGCCTCCGTCCTGGGACTGCGCATCGCCAAGGCGGCGAGGACGCTGACGGCGGCCGGCCGGGCCTTGCAGTCGGGCGGGACGGTGCCGCCGGTCAGCACCGGCTGGCGCGAAGCCAACGAAATCGGTCAGGCGCTGACCACGGCGTTCAGCCGCTTGAGCGAAAAATCGGCGGCCCTGAGCGCGGCGGAGGAGCAGTACAGGACGCTGGCGCGCAGTTCGCCGGTCGGTATCTTCCGTACCGATCCCGAAGGGCGCTGCACTTGCGTCAACGAACGATGGTGCGAGATCGCCGGCGCCAAGCCGGAACAGGCACTGGGGAACGGCTGGACCGAGTTCCTGCATCCCGACGACTACGAGAGAGTGTTCGCCGAATGGCGGCGGAGCGCCGTCGAGAACCGGCCGTTCCGTCTCGAATACCGCTTCCGCACGCCGTCGGGTGCGACGACCTGGGTGCTGGGCGAAGCCCTGATCGAACGGAACGGCGACGGGGCTATCACCGGCTATGTCGGCACGGTGACCGATATTACCGATAACAAGGTGCTGGAGCGGCAGTTGCGCAATGCCGAGCTGCAACTGACCCGCGCCATGTCCGCCGGCCGCATGTTCGCCTTCGAATGGGATGTCGCGAGCGACGAGGTGCATAGAAGCGATGCCTGCGGCATCATCCTTGGCTTGGCAGAAAGCCCGACGACGGATACCGGACAAAACTTCTTCGGCCATGTCCATCCGGATGACCGGAAGCACTTCGTCGATACCGTGACCCGGCTGACCCCGGACCGCCCGAACTACGTCGTCTCGTACCGCTACCAGCGCCCCGACGGCGTTGCGGCGTGGCTGGAGGAATCGGCTGCCGGCGTTTTCGACACCGAAGGCCGCATGACCGGCCTGACGGGGGTAACCGCCGATGTGACCGCCCGGAAGCAGGTCGAGGCCGCCTTGAGGGAAAGCGAGGACAACCTGCGCTTCGCCCTGGATGCCGCGGAGATCGGGATCTGGCGGATGGACGTGGCGAGCGGCCGGATGACCTGGGACGCCATGCAGTACCGCCTGTTCGGCATCGATCCGGACCCGGCTTCACAGGCGCCGGACGGCCCCAGCCTCAACGCGTTCGTGATGCTGGTCCATCCGGACGACCGCACCGGTCTGCGCAAGCGGATCGAGACGGCGGCAAGGACGGGAGACGCCTTCCAGCTCGATTTCCGCACGGCAGAGTCATCAGGCGCGGTGCCACGGTGGCTGACGCTTCGTTGCGGTGTTCAGCGGGACGCGTCCGGCCTGCCGGAGCATATCATAGGCGTCAACTGGGACATAACGGGCCGTAAGGCGGCGGAAGCGATCCTGCGCGACAGCAACGTGCATTTGGAAGCGCGGGTCGCGGACAGGACACGGGCGCTGACCGACGCGGCCCGCGAGCTGTCCGCCGAGATCCAAAGGCGTGAACAGGCCCAGGCGGCGCTGCTTCAATCGCAGAAACTGGAGGCGCTGGGCCAGCTCGTCAGCGGCGTTTCCCATGACTTCAACAACGTGCTGGCGGTGATCCAGAGCAGCTACAGCCTGCTGAGGCGGGAGTCCGCCGGCATGGACAAGGCCAGAATCCTCGACATGGCCGAACAGGCCGTCGAGCGGGCGAC
>DASQKT010000105.1:0-4445 GCA_035630415.1 Skermanella sp. | reverse complement strand
ACCTACGGCATCGGCATCAAGGAGCTGTGGGAGATCGATCCGGCCAAGCACAAGCAAGGCCTGGTCGTCCACACCATCGGCTGGCCGATGGATGCCAAGACCTATGGCGGGTCGTGGATGTACCACATGGAGAACAATCAGGTCTCCATCGGCTTCGTGATCGGGCTCGACTACGACAACCCGCATTTGTCGCCGTTCGACGAATTCCAGCGCTTCAAGCTTCATCCCGACGTCCGCAAATACCTTGAGGGCGGGCGGCGCATTTCCTATGGCGCGCGGGCGCTGAGCGAGGGCGGTTTCCAGTCGATCCCGAAGCTGACCTTCCCCGGCGGCTGCCTGATCGGCGATACCGCCGGCTTCCTCAACGTGCCGAAGATCAAGGGCAACCACACCGCGATGAAAAGCGGGATGATCTGCGCCGAAGCGGTGTTCGAGAACCTCGCGTTGGAAACGCCGGAGCCGGAAGTGACCGGCTATACCGAGCGGCTGAAGCAGAGCTGGCTGTGGGAGGAACTCTACCACGTCCGCAACATCCGGCCGTCCTTCCACAAGGGGCTGTGGGGTGGCATCGCCTATTCGGCGCTGGATACCTTCGTGTTCCGGGGCAAGGCGCCGTGGACCTTCAAGAACCACGCCGACCATCTTCAGTTGAAGAAGGCGAGCGAGGCTCCGAAGATCAAATATCCCAAGCCGGACGGCGTGCTGACCTTCGACAAGCTGTCCTCGGTGTTCATTTCCAACACCAACCACGAGGAAAACCAGCCGCCGCACCTGACGCTGAAGGACCCCTCGGTCCCGATCCGGATCAACCTGCCGGAGTACGACGCGCCCGAGCAGCGCTACTGCCCGGCCGGCGTCTACGAGATCGTGCGCGACGATGCTGGGACCAACCCCCGGCTCCAGATCAACGCGCAGAACTGCGTCCACTGCAAGACCTGCGACATCAAGGACCCGACCCAGAACATCAACTGGGTGGTGCCGGAGGGCAGCGGCGGACCGAACTATCCGAACATGTGACTTTCCCAATACGTAGGTCTGGTTCCGGAATTTTTTCATTGCCTGCACCGCACCGCAGCGACATCTCATCGTCAGGTTGAGAGTTGTAGGTGCGGAGCGGTGGGGCGATGAACGACCGGCAGATCCTTGAACTTACGGAATGGGTAGCCGAATCCGGCTTGGCGGGACTGTCGGAAACCGAACTGATCGACGGCTTCTGCCGCCGGCTGGTGGAGAACGGCGTGCCGTTGACGCGGATGGCCGGGATTATCGACACGCTGCACCCGGTTCTGGAAGCCCGCACCTTCCATTGGCACCGGACGAAGAACGAGACGCAGGCGATCGATTACGCCCGCTCCAGCGCGCGGGAAGGTCAGGAGAAGTGGCTGGTCAGTCCGTTCCACTACCTGCTCATGTCAGGCGACAAGTCGCTGCGCTGCCGTATCGTCGATGGCGATTGTCCGTCAGACAGGTTCCCGGTTCTGGCCGAATTTCGCGACGATGGGCTGACGGACTATCTCGCGGTACACACCCGGTTCGGCAAGGCGCTGACGATCGGGATGATGGATTGCCTGTTCACGTCCTGGGCCACCGACCACGAGGAAGGCTTCGCGGACTGGCAGGTCGGGATGATCGAGCGGGCGCTGCCGATGCTGGCGCTGGCGATCCGCGACGTCTCGGTCGGGCGGATCGCGGAAACGCTGGTCGAGACCTATCTCGGCCGCGATGCCGGGCGGCGGGTGCTGGGCGGCTATATCGAGCGCGGCGTCGCCGAGCGGATGAGCGCCGTGATGTGGTTCAGCGACCTCCAGGGCTTCACCCGGATCACCGACACGGTCCCGCCGGAACACGTGATCCCCCTGCTCAACGACTACGCCGACGCCATCGTATCGTCGATCCACGACCACGGCGGCCAAGTGCTGAAGTTCATGGGCGACGGGATCATGGCGATCTTCAGCGGCGCCGAGGACTGCGCACTCTGCACCCGCGCGCTGGACGCGGCGGAGGAGGCGACAAAGCGGGTCGCCGCGCTCAACGCGCGGCGGCAGGCGGAAGAACTGCCCTGGACCAACTTCTACCTGGGCCTCCACGTCGGCGAAGTGTTCTACGGCAACATCGGCAGCGAAGACCGCCTGGACTTCACCGTCATCGGCCCGGCGGTCAACGAAGTCAGCCGCATCGCCGCGATGTGCCGCTCGCTCGACCAGGAAATCCTGCTATCCTCCGCCTTCGCCGCGTCGGCGGAGGCCTGCGCGCAGCGACTGGTGTCGGTCGGGCGGTTTGCGTTGCGGGGGGTAGGTCAGCCCCAGCATTTGTTCACGCTCGATCCGGAGGTGGTTGGCGATTGAATTGGTTTGGGATTTACTCGGCTGAGTTTCTACGCTCGTCCATCAGGGACAAAGCTTGTTCGACTGCATCCGGATTGGTTTCAATGATCTTGAGCAGAATCCGGGCCGGAGCATCTGGATTCGAACGCCGTTGCTCCCACTCCTGAACGGTTCTCAAACTGAAGCCAAAACGGTTTGCGAATGCCGACTGAGACAGTCCTAATTCGGCACGGATCGCTTTTACATCAGGGACAGGCGGATTGAACACGCGTCGGAAGTCCGTCTTCGATGACTGGTCCGGAGCGGTATCGGGGTCTTCTGCGATTTGGGCCTCAATGTCACGGTCAGTTGTCGCTCTGACCCGCTCCAGATCCACTCGGCCTCTACGGCGTCGTATGTCGTGAATTGAACGTGCGGTAATAGTCATTGCGCTCCTTCCGATTTGCTGCTCGTGCCGAGATGATCCGACGCTTCTTGTAGCGCCAAGTATAGACAACGCAGTAGATCTCCGTGTCGATCTCACCTAAAGCGATGATTCTCTCTTCCTGATAATCGTGCCGATCATCAACTCGCTCAATGATGTCGCCATCGAATATCATGGAGACATAATCAAAATCGAATCCGCGCTTGGATAAATTTTGGCTGGATTTAACCTCATCCCACTCAAACATTGGTCGTGCTGCCTGAATGCAGGGTTGAAAAAATGATGGTCAGCAGCTCAGCCCATATGAACTATACGTGAAAAACGTATAAAGCCAAGTGCATTCGATTGCTGCAAGTAGCTGGCGCCGCGTCGATAGCGCAGTGTGTAGAGCGGAATGGGCGGCAAAATGCCGCCCGTTCCAAGATTATCGCCACACCTCTCAGAACTGATCGTCCGACAGCGCCGTCACCGTCTTGTGCCCCTCGGTGATCGGAGTCAGCAGGCCGATGGCCTGGGGCAGAAACTGGTCGGCGAAGAAGCGGGCGGTGATCAGTTTGGCGTCCAGGAAGCGCTGGTCGGCCGATGGGTCGGCCTGACCCTCCTGTGCCGCCATGGCGCCCTTCGCCATCAGGAAGCCGCCGGTGACGATGCCGAACATCTTCAGGTAATGGGCAGCGCCCGATGCCGCTGCCGCCGGTGTCCGCTTGCCGTTCTCGACCAGCCAGGTGGTCGCCTTCTCCAGCGCGTCCACCCCCTTGCCGAGGCCGATGGCGATGGCCGCCATGTCGTCGCCGGGCCGGTTCTTCAGGGACTCGATCGTTTCGCGGATCTCGGCGAACAGGGTGCGGGCGGCGGTACCGCCGTCGCGGATGACCTTGCGGAAGACGAGGTCGTTGGCCTGAATGCCGTTGGTGCCCTCGTAGATCGGCGTGATCCGGGCATCGCGGAGATGCTGGGACGCGCCGGTCTCCTCGATGAAGCCCATGCCGCCGTGAATCTGGATGCCGATGGAGGCGTTCTCGACGCCGAGGTCGGTGCTCCACGCTTTGACCACGGGGGTCAGCAGGTCGGCCAGCGCCTGGCCCTTGGCGGCCTCGGCAGGGTCCGGGTGCTTCTTGGCGATGTCGAGCGCCGCCACCGCGTAATATGTCAGCGCGCGGGCTGCCTCCGTCTGCGACCGCATCGTCATCAGCATCCGGCGGACGTCGGGGTGCCGGATGATCGCGACCGGCTCGCCCTTGGCGTCGGCCATGTCGCGGCTCTGCACGCGGGCACGGGCGTAGTCGCGCGCCTGCTGATAGGCCCGCTCGGAGATCGCGACGCCCTGAAGCCCGACGCCCATCCGGGCGTTGTTCATCATGGTGAACATGTACTCGATGCCGCGGTTTTCCTCGCCGACCAGATAGCCCACGGCGCCGTCGTTGTCGCCGAACGCCATCACGGCGGTCGGGCTGGCGTGGATGCCCAGCTTGTGTTCCAGGCTGACGCAGCGCAGGTCGTTGCGGTCGCCCAGCGAGCCGTCGGGGTTGACCAGGAACTTCGGCACGACGAACAGCGAGATGCCCTTGATGCCGGGGGGAGCGTCGGGCAGCCGCGCCAGCACCATGTGGATGATGTTGTCGGTAAAGTCGTGCTCGCCGTAGGTGATGTAGATCTTCTGGCCGGAGATCCGGTAATGGCCGTCCTCGCGCACCGCT
>DASQKT010000104.1:0-4545 GCA_035630415.1 Skermanella sp. | reverse complement strand
GCGCACAGGTTCACCCTGCGCAACGGGTTGAAGGACATGACCTACATGGCGTCGTTCGCCAATGCGGCAGGGGCCGCGAACCCGTTGGGTGCGGCCGTCCGGAACTCGTTCGCGCTGGCGGTCGGAGCGGGCAGGGGCGATGAATATGTTCCCCGCCTGTCCGATATCGTGGCGGAACTCAACGGCACGTCTCTCGTAGTCGGTCAGGAGCCCGACAAGGCTCCCGGCAAACCGTAATTGGAGAGGATGCCGCCGGAGGTTTAGGCTTAGCGGGAAGCGAAGGGACGCAGCGGACGGCGCTCGACGATCGGGCCGTTGCGGACCACTTCCAGCGGCGGGCGCTCGCGGCCGGTGCTGAGGGTGCGCGGACGCGGCGCCGAGTCGTAGTCGCGCTTCTCGGCGATCTGGAAGATGCCGGCTTCCACCGGCAGGCTCTCGGCCAGGATCACCGTGGAGTTCAGCGAAATCACCTTGGCGGCATCGCCCGAGCGGCCTTCGAAGTTACGGAGCAGCCCCGACGCCAGGTATTCCTTGATCTTGGCGGCATTGCAGTTCAGCCAGTGGGCGGCCTGCTCGACCGTAATGGCGATGTCACGCATGAAGATCTCCAATTCAATGCCGGCCCTTGGAGCAACCTCTAAGTCGAGAGCTACGGGGCCGGAGGAACAAGTCACAAAAGGGTGCCGCGATCTCGCATCTGCACTCATCTTCGGCAAGATGTACCATAGCGGCGGTACATCGGCTTACAAAGAGTGCTGATCCGGCACCTTTAAATTCTGGTCGCGATTTCCATTTTCCGGCCGCGGCTGGAATGCCGAGGCCGGGAATGATACGGAAATCAGGCGGCCTTGACGGTGCGCTCGACGGCCTTCGGCTTCTGGGCGACGCTCTTGATCTCGTCCAGGCTGGCGACGACGCGGCGGCTCAGGATGTCGGAGGCCTCGGTGGTCACCTTGGTCAGGATGTCCTGAAGCTCGCGGGCGTTGGAGACGTTCTTCTCGTAGGCGGACTTGACCAGATCGGCCTGCTTGACCAGATTGTCCTCGACCTTGGCGGTCGGGGCGGCGGTGGTCAGCAGCGACTGGAACTGCTCCATCTGCTGACGGGCGATTTCGCTCTGGCGCTTGGCGACGGTCTGGAGACCCTGCGTGAAGGTCTGGCTCGCGGCGGTGAACGCCTCGATGTTCTTGCGCTGAATGTCGAAAACGGTACCGAAATCGAAGTTCGGGATCGAGAAGCCTTTGATCGCGCTCATGGATGTGTTTCCTGTCCTGTAAGTTGATAACAAGTCGGGTCGCCGTGCCACTGGGCCTCGAAGCGCCCCATTTCCTTGCTGCACTGCAACATGAGAGCAATCGGCAAAAGGTTCAAGGAGAATCATCGGATTTAATGGCGCATAAGGTGAAAAAAATGGTTCCCGTGTACACAAGGTCAGGGATCAACCGGTAGAACCTGCCCGATAGTGTAAGGCCAGGATCGTTTCGTGCTTTGGCGAGATGCTTTGTTACGGGCCGGTCAGTTGCCAACCGACGATAGTTGAAGAGTGGTAGCTTCGTTATGGCTCAGGGAATGAGGGTGTGGCATGGTGGCCGCCTTGGGAAAGGAGCATCATGAGCACCGGCGGAAGGCGTAAAAGCAGTCATCGGCCGCAGCTCGATCCGTCAGGGGAGAGCGTGCACTACACGGCTACGACTCCGGCGGGTGGACCCGAGCGCTGCCGCGACTGCGGACGCAAGCATGGGACAGTCGTGCGCTGCCTGGCCGACGGCCGCTGGTTCGATGCCGACGATCAGACCTGGCGCGACCGGCGCGGCCGCCGGGCGGAGTGGCCCAACGTGGTCGAGTACAGCGAAGTGCGGGACCTCCCCGTCACGGTGCGGCAGGTCAGGCTGTCCGGCGACACCAGCGCCAAGCTGAGCAAGCTGTGCCGGCGCTGCCAGATGAGCCGGGAAGCCGTGCGCAACGCCATCCGCAGCCGGATCAGGGCCTTGAGCCGGCGGGCGCTCGGCGATCTCTTCCTGGGCGGCTATGGAGAGCCGAACGAGATCGAGCGGTTCAAGGTCCTGTCCAAGGGACCGAAGAAAACCAGCCGGCCCCTCTGATACGACCGGGGCGGAGATCCATCTTCGACAGCACGGCCGCGATTCGGACGCCGTGAACAACGAAGGGGGAGTTTTCGATGACAAGGCATTCCGCCCTCAGCCGCCGTGCCGTGCTTGGCCTGATGGCCGCCGGCGGCACCGCCGCCATGCTGGCGCCCGGCTTTTCTTCGGCCCAATCTTCCTCGGTCCAGGCCGCCGAACCGGGACTGCGCCGGATTCCCTCGACCGGCGAAATGGTGCCGGCGGTCGGCCTCGGCACCTGGATCACCTTCAATGTCGGCGCGGACCGGACGTTGCGCGACGAATCGGCCGATGTCATGGACGCCTTCTTCAAGGCGGGCGGCCGGATGATCGACAGTTCGCCGATGTACGGTTCGGCGCAGGAAGTGATCGGTTACGGCCTGCGGAAGCTGGGCCATCCGCAAGCCCTGTTCTCCGCCGACAAGGTCTGGATATCGTCGCCGGCGGCAGGGCCGGGGCAGATCGAGGAGTCGCGGCGGTTCTGGGACATCTCCCGGTTCGACCTGCTCCAGGTCCATAACCTGCTGTCCTGGGAAAGACATCTGGAAACGCTGTTCGCCATGAAGGCGGAAGGCAAGCTGCGCTATGTCGGCATCACGACCTCCGAGGGCCGGCGCCACGGCGAATTCGAGCGCATCATGGCATCCCGGCCGCTGGACTTCGTCCAGATCAGCTACAACGCGCTGGATCGGGAGGTCGAACGGCGAATCCTGCCCCTGGCGCAGGAGCGCGGCATCGGCGTCATCGTCAACCGGCCGTTCCGCCAGGGCAGCCTGACCAGCAGCCTGGAGGGCGAGGCGCTGCCGGACTGGGCGGCAGAGATCGGGGCCGCGACCTGGGCGCAGTTCCTCTTGAAGTTCATCGTCTCCCATCCCGCCGTGACCTGCGCCATCCCGGCGACGACGCAGGTGGCGCACGTGACCGAGAACATGGCGGCGTCAGCCGGGCCGATGCCGGATGAGGCGATGCGCCGGCGCATGGCGGCATTCGTCGAGGATCTCTGATGTCGGAGTGGTGGACCTATTCGCTCTCCGACTTTCTGCTGTTTTCTCCGCGCACATATTACCGGCTGTTCGAACTCTACAATACGGACCTCTGGCCGGCGCATGTGCTGGCGCTGGCGGCTGGTCTTGCCATCCTGGCGTCGATGGTCCGCGACGGCGGGCGGTGGCGGAGTGCGGCAAGCCTGCTGTTGGCTGCCTGCTGGGTTTGGGTCGCCTGGGCGTTCCTGCTCGGCCGCTACGCCACGATCAACTGGGCGGCGACCTGGTTCGCCGGTCTCTTCGCGCTCCAGGCGGTGCTTCTGGTCCTGGCGGGAGCCGGCGGCGGTACGGCAGGGAGCCAGCCCCGGCCGCGCCGGGCGGGGGCGATCACGTTGCTGGTCTTCGCCCTGGCGGTCTATCCGTTGATTGGCGCCGCCGTTGGACGGCCCTGGACCCAGGCGGAGGTTTTTGCCATGGCTCCGGACCCGACCGCGCTGGGTACCCTGGGCTTCGCCCTGCTGGCGCCGACTGCGGCGCGGCGCTGGCTGCTGCTGGCTGTTCCGCTGATATGGTGCATCGTGTCGGGCGCCACTCTCTGGACGATGGGGACGTCCGAGGCTCCTGTCCTGCCCGCCGCCGGCCTTGTGGCGCTGATCGTCGCGGCGTCACGGCGGTAAGGTGCGGCGCAGGGTCTCGGCGGTCGCGGCGTCTGCCGGAAAGAAGGCCTCGATCGCCAGTTCCGACAGGGTGACGTCCACGGCGGTACCGAACACCGTGGTCGTGCTGAAGAAGCTGAGCAGGCCAGCCTCCGTGCGGAGTCGCAGAGGCACGACGACATCGGCGTGACCTCCCGCCATGACGGCGTCCGACCCGGTTTCCGGCCCGGATGAGCCGGGTACCGGCAACGCCTTCAACTCCGCATGGAGCGAAACCAGCACCGGATCGGCGCTGACATCGACCTGCCGGGCTAGCCGGGTCAGCACATGGCCGCGCCACTGGCCGAAATTCTCGATCCTGGGTGCCAGTCCCGCCGGGTGAAGGCTTAGCCGCAGGACGTTGACGGGAGGCCGCAGCAGCTCGCCCGCCGCTCCGGCAAGCAGGGGGCCGACGGCGCGGTTCGCGGCGATCAGGGTCCAGTGCCGGTCGACCGCCAGCGCTGGATAGGGCTCATGGCCGGTGAGGACCAGATCGACCGCCTCGCGGGCGGCGCGCAGGGCCGGATCGTCCAGGCTGTGTTCGGAATAGATCGGGGCATATCCTGCCGCCACCAGCAACCCGTTCCGCTCCCTCAAGGGGACGTCGAGTCGCTCCGCCAGATGGATCACCATGGAACGGCTCGGCAGGGACCTGCCGGTTTCCAGGAAGCTGACATGCCGGGTCGAGATGTCGGCCTCGCAGGCGAGGTCCAGTTGACTGAAACCCCGCCTGCGCCGCCACTG
>DASQKT010000103.1:0-9484 GCA_035630415.1 Skermanella sp. | reverse complement strand
ACCATCGTCGGCGTCGCGACCCCGTCGCGCCTCGCCTGCCAGGCCCGGTTGGGAACCGAGAACGTCACGGTCGAGATCCTCAGCTTCGTCTGACCCGCCGAGCGGCGAAGCCTCCCGGCGCACCGGAGCACCGGGAGGCTTCGCCGCTCCAGCGATCCTCTCGAAACCGATCTTTCCAAACCGCTATTGAGCGGCGCTGTCATTCGAGTTCAGAATCCAACGACCCTCAGCCTCAACAGATAAATGTTAGCTTCGTCGTACTTGTACAGCACGCTCACGCCGGGAGCCTCTAGCCGTCGGTCTGGAAGCACCTTCATAATCAGCAAGCCATCGCCGATACCTGAGTCCGCGCCGGCTTCCGGGCCAAGCGCAATTCGATGCCTCAAGCCGCCGAGGACGTGTTGAAATTTGTTGAACATTGCGCTTGCAGCGCGACAGTCTTCATCAAGTTGTGGGTCGACCTTACCCAATACCTCCCGATCAAACCGAAAATCGTCATCGTCAAGCTCAGGATGGGCGAGCCATCAAGGCCGACAACTCGGCAGCAACATCAGCCGTGTACGCTTCTTTAGCCCACATATAGTCTTCCGCATCAGGCTCGACGGTGTTCATCGCGAACACCGTATCCAGCGGAATTGGCTGTTTGTCCCGAGTCATTTTCCATATAGATGAATGGCTGAAGTCGCTGATCGACGTTGCCGTATGATGCGAGCAAATCGCAGAAATCATCGACTCGACGACGCTGATTTCTTCAGGGGAAAATCTCGATCGCTCGGCGATCTTTTGCAGGGGGAAAAAACGCCGCTGCATTCTGTTGTAGTGCGGCTCACGACGTTCGGCGAGCAACCCGGAAGCTTTCAGGCGATCAAGAGAGCTTTCCACATGCTCTCCCCACGGCCCTTGCGGCATCTTGATATAGGTTTCTCCGGCGATCGATTTGCCATGATTGGCAAACATCGCAAGGTCGGAAAACCACAGTATCTTGTGCAGTTTGGTGGCTCCTAGGTCAGCAGGATTTTCGACCCTATTCACGATAAACAGAATAAGAGCGTCGAGCTTTGCGTCGTCGATCGCTACGTTGGTCATGGCCCCCTCCATCTAGGGAGTCAGCATAAGGCGATTCGCGCTAAGGATATACTAAATTGCCGGGGACAAGGGCGGATGCGACGTGAGCATCAGCCCTGGGACAGGTAGTTTCTGCTGCATGATGCTGATTTTATTGATAACTGGCGACCGGAGGTCGTCTGCCAAGGAGCAACGACATGCCCCCTACGACCGATAAAGCCGGCGTGATCGCGCCGCCGCCGCTTCTCCTCCTGGGAGCTGTGGCGATAGGGTTGGCGCTGCATCATTGGGTCATCCCGATCGGCTTCGGGCTGGCCGCCGGCATCCGCTACGGGCTGGGCGGGGTGTCGATCGCGGCGGCGCTGGGCATCGCTTTCTCCGCCATACGGCTGTTCAGCCGGGCCGGCACGCATGTCGAACCGTGGAAGCCATCGACGGCGCTGGTTACCGGCGGGATCTATGGTTACACCCGCAACCCGATGTATCTGGGCATGGCGCTGCTCCTTGTCGGCCTGTCCCTGATCTTCGACAGCGTCACGCTGCTGCTGATGCTCGTCCCGTTCCTCCTGGTGATTCGGTACGGCGTCATCGCGCGGGAAGAACGCTATCTCACGTCCAAGTTCCCGACGGAATACCCCGCCTTCCAGAAGCGCGTCCGGCGCTGGTTCTGACTCCGAATACCCCTCCCGTGCTCCGGTCAAAGTGTTAACTTGACTAGACGTCAACTTAACATGACAATACTCGAAACTCATCGGCGCCTGCCGGATATCGGCCGCCGGATGAATCCGGGAGCGAACGGGATGCGGGTAGATGCCATGACGAAGTCGGTTTCCTCAAAGGACGCAACTCCGGGCTCGACATCGGCCAGCGCCGTGCCGATCAGCGTCGTAATCGTCACGATGGATACCCACCTCGCCAGCGCGACAGAACGGGCCTACCGGCGTCTGCTGCGAGACTTTCCCGGTCTGTCGCTCCGCCTTCACGCCGCGACCGAATGGGGTGACGACCCGGCGGCGCTGGCGCGGTGCCGCGCCGACATCGCGTCCGGCGATATCATCATCAGCGCCATGCTGTTCATGGAGGACCATTACCGCGAGGTCCTGTCCGACCTGAAGGCCCGGCGGGACCATTGCGACGCCCTCGTCAGCATCCTGTCCGCCAGCGAGGTCATGACGCTGACCCGCATCGGCCGCTTCACGATGGACGGCCAGCAGGGCGGCCTGATGGCGATGCTGAAGCGGCTTCGCGGCGCCGGCAAGGACCGCAACGCCAGCGCCGGCGCACGGCAGATGAAGATGCTGAAGCGCCTGCCGAAGATCCTCCGGTTCATTCCGGGAACGGCCCAGGATGTCCGGGCGTATTTCCTGACGCTGCAATATTGGCTGGCCGGTTCCGACGACAACGTCGTGAACATGATCCGCATGCTGATCGACCGCTACGCCGGCGGCGCGCGCCAAGGCCTGCGCGGGGCGGTCAAGGTCGCGGCCCCGATCGCCTATCCCGATACCGGCGTCTATCATCCGCGCATGAAGGGCAGGATTTCCGCGACGGCCGGAGACCTGCCGAAATCCGCCTCGTCGGCCGGCGAGCGTGGAACCGTCGGCGTCCTCGGCCTGCGCTCCTACATGCTGGCCGGCAACGCCGCCCATTACGACGGCGTGATCGAAGCGCTGGAAGCGCGTGGCCTGCGCGTCGTCCCGGCCTTCGCGGCCGGGCTGGATTCGCGCCCCGCCATCGAGGAGTTCTTCCTGAAGGACGGCCGTCCCGTCATCGACGCGCTGGTGTCGCTGACCGGCTTCTCCCTGGTAGGCGGCCCGGCCTACAACGACGCCCACGCGGCGGAGGAGGTGCTGGCGAAGCTCGACGTGCCCTACATAGCCGCCCATCCCGCCGAGTTGCAGACGCTGGAGCAGTGGGGCGCCTCCGAACGCGGGCTGATGCCGGTCGAGTCGACCATCATGGTCGCGATCCCCGAACTCGACGGCGCCACCGGACCGATCGTCTTCGGCGGACGCTCCGACAACTCGGGACGGCCCTGCACAGGCTGCCACAGGGGTTGCGTCTTTACCTCGGCCAACAACGGCCGCGACATGCACGCCTGCGTGGAGCGTGCCGGCATGCTGGCGGCGCGGGTCGACAAGCTGGTGACGCTGCGGCGTACCGAACTGGCGAAGCGCAGGATCGCCGTCGTCCTGTTCAACTTCCCGCCCAATGCCGGCAACGCCGGTACCGCCGCATATCTCGCGGTCTTCGACTCGCTGCACCGGACGCTGACCGCGATGAAGGAGGAAGGCTACGCGGTGGACCTGCCTCCCACCATGGACGCCCTGCGCGACCGCATCCTCGAAGGAAATCGCGGACGCTTCGGGGCACTCGCCAATGTCCATGTCAGGGTGCCCGCCGACGAGATGGTCCGCCGCGATCCCTGGCTGAGCGAGATCGAGGCGCAGTGGGGACCGGCTCCCGGCAAGCACCAGAGCGACGGCGCGTCGGTCTTCGTCCTGGGCGCTCAGCTCGGCAACGTCTTCGTCGGCATCCAGCCCGCCTTCGGCTACGAAGGCGACCCGATGCGGCTCCTGTTCGAAAAGGGCTTCGCGCCGACCCATGCATTCTCCGCCTTCTACCGCTGGCTGCGGGAAGACTTCCAGGCGCAGGCCGTGCTGCATTTCGGCACTCACGGAGCGCTGGAGTTCATGCCCGGCAAGCAGGCCGGCATGTCGGCCAAGGACTGGCCCGACCGCCTGATCGGCGATCTGCCCAGCCTGTATCTCTACGCCGCCAACAACCCGTCGGAGGGGGCGCTGGCGAAGCGCCGCGCCTCCGCGACCCTAATCAGCTACCTGACGCCGCCGATCGCCCATGCCGGCCTCTATCGCGGGCTGCTCGACCTGAAGGCGTCGATCGACCGCTGGCGCAGCCTCGATCCCGATGCGGACCTGGAGCGCCACGATCTTGCGATGCTGATCCAGGCACAGGCCGCCCTGGTCGAACTGGCCGAAGCCGAGCCGGCCTGGACCGGCGACGCCGGCCCTCGCATCCAGCGGATCGCCACTCAGGTGCTGGAGCTCGAATACACCCTGATCCCTCACGGCCTGCATGTCGTGGGCGCGGCGCCGTCGCCCGAGCAGCGCGTCGAGATGCTGGAGGTCATGGCCGAAACTGCCCAGGGCGTCCATCCCGGCCGGGCCGCGCTGACGGCCATCGTCGATGGCATGGCGCCGGAAGCCGCATTGGAACTCAGCGGCCTTCCGCCCGACGGCGATGGTCTTGCGATCCTGAAGACCCTGGCGGAAACGGACCGCTGGCTGGCGGAAGACCACGAGATCGCCGCGATCCTCCGCGCTCTCGACGGGCGCTTCATCCGCCCCGCTCCCGCCGGCGACCTGATGCGCACCCCCGCCATCCTGCCGACCGGGCGCAATCTCCACGGTTTCGATCCTTTCCGCATTCCCAGCGCCTTCGCGGTCCAGGACGGCGCCCGTCAAGCGGAGCGCATCATCGCCCGCCATCAGGCCGACGGCCTGCCCCTGCCGGAAACCGTCGCGATGGTGCTGTGGGGCACCGACAACCTGAAGAACGAGGGTGCCCCGATTGGCCAAGTGCTGGCCTTCATGGGCGTGCGTCCCCGCTTCGATGGCTACGGGCGGCTGGCGGGCGCTACCCTGATCCCTCTGGAAGAGCTGGGCCGCCCGCGCATCGACGTCATCAGCACGCTGTCCGGCATCTTCCGCGACCTGCTGCCGCTCCAGATCAAGCTGCTGGCGGAAGCCTCGTTCCTCGCCGCCTCGGCGGACGAGCCGCCCGACCTCAACTTCGTCCGCAAGCACGCGCTCCGATACATCGAAGACCACGGCGGCGACCTGGAAACCGCCTCGCTCCGCGTCTTCGGCAATGCCGACGGCGCCTACGGCTCCAACGTCAACCACCTGATCGAGTGCGGTGCCTGGGAAGACGAGAGCGAGCTGGCGGAAACCTATTACAAGCGCAAGAGCTTCGCCTATGGCCGCGCCGGCCAGCCGGTCCAGCGGACGGCGCTGCTGAAAAGCGTGCTGGCCGGCGTCGATCTGGCTTACCAGAACCTCGACTCCGTCGAGCTTGGCGTCACCACCGTCGATCACTACTTCGACACGCTCGGCGGCATCAGCCGCGCCGTCAAGGCCGCCAAGGGCGGGCAGTCGGCCCCGATCTACATCGGCGACCAGACGCGCGGCGACGGCGTCGTCCGGACGCTGGGGGAACAGGTGGCGCTGGAAACCCGGACCCGCACCCTGAACCCCAAGTGGTACGAGGGCATGCTGAGCTACGGCTACGAAGGCGTCCGCCAGATCGAGGAGCACGTTTCCAACACCATGGGCTGGTCCGCGACGACCAGCGAGGTAGCGCCCTGGATCTATCAGCAGATCACCGAGACTTTCGTCCTCGACACCGCCATGCGCAACCGCCTTGCGGAACTGAACCCCACCGCGTCGCTGAAACTGGCGAACCGGCTGCTGGAAGCCCACGAGCGCCACTACTGGACACCTGATGCCGAAACCTTCGACGCCCTGCGCAAGGCCAGCGAGGATCTGGAGGACTGCATCGAAGGAGTCTCGGTCGAGGCGGCGGCCTGAGGATGCGGAGGCTTCGGCCATTGCTGGCGGTCCCCATGGCGGCCATCCCGGCAGCCATCGTCGGCGGCGCCCTGTGGCTGTGGACTCCGGACAAATCCCGAACCGACCTGGAAAGCCGGTATCTGGCGTCACCCGGCGACATGCGCGACGTCGCCGGGGTCCGGCTGCATGTCCGCGATACCGGCCCCAGGGATGCGCCGGCCGTCATCCTGATCCACGGCTTCGGTTCCAGCCTGCACACATGGGAGGATTGGGCGCGGGCGCTGTCCTCCGGCTATCGCGTCATCCGCTTCGACCTGCCCGGTTCCGGTTTGAGCGGTGCCGATCCGACCGGCGACTATACCGACCGGCGGAGCCTTCAGGTGCTGGCGGCCCTGATGGACGGTCTCGGCGTCCAGCGCGCCAGCCTGATCGGAAATTCTATCGGCGGCAGGATCGCCTGGAAGTTCGCGGTCGGGCAGCCGGACCGCACCGACAAGCTCGTGCTGGTCTCGCCTGACGGCTTCGCCAGTGCCGGCTTCCAGTACGGCGTGAAGCCAGAGGTGCCCAGGCTGATCCGCCTGATGCGCTACGTCCTGCCCAAGCCGATGCTGCGCATGAACCTTGCCCCCGCCTACGGCGATCCCGCCCGTCTGACCGATGCCGTCCTGGACCGCTACTATGACCTGATGCTGGCGCCCGGCGTCCGCGACGCGCTGATCGCGCGGATGGAACAGACCGTCCTGGAAGATCCGGAACCGCTGCTGCCGCGCATTGCGGCACCGACGCTCCTCCTCTGGGGTGAGAAGGACGCGATGATCCCGGTCTCCAACGCCGCCGACTACCGGCGGCTGGTGCCGGACGTTACCCTTGCGGCGCTGCCGGGCTTGGGACACGTCCCGCAGGAGGAAGAGCCCGTACGGTCGCTGGAGCCGGTGGCCGCGTTCCTCAAGCGTTAAGGCAGCCGGGACCGGCATTCGACGCCCCGCTGCCGCGCAACCTTCGATGCGCTCGATGACGGACTTACGCGCTATGTAGATTACTAACCCTTCGGATAGCGACAGTTCGCCACGTATCAAGCATTTTAAGTTTATTTGTATTAATATACCAAGTCATTGAAGAGATATTGGTTCGATATCTTTCAATTTTGTAATAAATCAAAGAACGGGGAAAAGCATGAGCGTGAAAAAATTGGCCGGCTTCGGTCGTGTTTGTATGTTGGCATCCGGATTGTTCGCTTCGGCGACATTCGGCGTTGCTCATGCGGCGGAAATCGGCATTTCCTGGCCGGGCAAGTCCGCCTCCATCCTGATCTGGGAAAAAGCTTTCAAGGAACGGCTTGCCGCGATCGCACCGGACATCAAGGTCGAGAGCATCAAGGAAGTTCCGACCAACGAAGAGTTCGGCGCGATCCTGAAGCGTTTCGATGCCGAAAAGGACGCCATCGTCCTGTTCCGGTCCAACGCCGCCGAATACGTGAAGGCCAACCCGACTGCCAAGCCGACCTTCTTCGGTTCGGTCAACAACGTGGCCGAACTGGACATCATCAAGAACCCCGCGAAGCCGGAAGGCAACTATACGGCCGCGTCCTATTTCATCGCACCGGAAATCCAGTTGCAGAGCTTCATCGCCCTGACGCCCAAGGTGAAGAGCCTCGCTTTCGTTCAGGAAGCCGGTCAGGCCAGCTCGGCGGCGGAAGCCGGTCCCAGCCTGGAAGCCTGCCGCAAGCTCGCCCTGACCTGCCAACTGATCGCGATCGAATCAGCCGATAAGATCGCATCCGCGATCCAGGCGAAGCTTTCGGAGGTCGACGCGCTGGTGATCGGTCGTCAGGCCATGATCATCGACAACGCCAAGGCAGTCATCGCGGCGGCCGGCAGCAAGCCGGTGTTCACCTATCACGAGAAGGCGGTCAAGGACGGCGCGCTGATCGGCATGACCGCCAGCAACGAAAAACTCGGTGCCCTGCTCGCCGATGCCGTCGCCGGCGTCGTCCTCAAGGGCCGCAAGATCGCCGACACTCCGGTCATCCTCGACACGGCTCCGATCCTCTACATCAACATGAACAGCGTTCAGTCGCTGGGCGTGCAGGTCCCGGTCGAAATGCTGGGTTCAGCCAACCTGATCCAGTAAGGCCGCCCGAGCGGTCAACTGATCCAGTAAGGCCGCTCGAGCGGCCAGGGGCACGGGGGCGAGCGTCACGGTCTGGATCAGGCCGCCCCCGTCGCGGTTGCGGATGTCGATGCCGCCGCCGCAGCGCACGACGATCTCCCGCGCTATCGCCAGCCCCAGACCGGCTCCGGGAACCTGCTGGCGGCGGCCGGGATCGACGCGGAAGAACGGTTCGAACACCTGTTCGACCAGTTCGGGCGGGATGCCGGGGCCATGGTCGGAGATGACGACGGTCGGCACTTCATCCCGCAGGAATACTTCGACGGTGGCGCCGCCGCCATGGGTGGCGGCGTTGATGATGAGGTTGCGCAGCGCCCGCTTGAGCGCCAGCGGCCCGGCCCTGGTCCAGGCGGGCTCGACGGTGCCCAGGCGCACGGCGATGCCCAATCCGGCCAGATCGTCCACCAGGGCTGGAACCAGACGGTCGAGAGGCAGGGGCTCGGCGGAGCCGGGTTCCGCCTCCTCCCGCACCAAGCCTATCGCGCTATCGGCGATCCGGTCCAATTCCTCAAGGTCGTTCAACCACTGATCGCGTTCCTCGTCGGGCAGGAATTCGGCGCGCAGCCGCAGCCGGGTCATCGGGGTCCGCAGGTCATGGCCCGCGGCGGCGACCAGCCGCATCCGGCTTTCCATCGCCGTCCTGAGGCGGGCGGACAGGCGGTTGAGGGCACGGGCAGTCGCCCGCACCTCGTCCGGACCGCTTTCGGGAAGCGTGGGCAGGTTGCCGTCGGGTCCGATGCTGGTGATCGCCTGTTCAAGCATGACCAGCGGACGTGACATCTTGGCGGCGGCGAACAGCGCTACCGCCGTGGCGCCCATGGCGATCAGCACCATGTAGCCGACCAGCAGCATCCAGGGCGGACCGGGCGGCGGCAAGTCCTGCAAGGGCATCAGCAGCCATCCGCGTCCCGATACCGGAATCGAAACGGTCATGCGAGGGCCGCCTGCGGGACCGGGGCCGGGATCGGAAACGCGACCGGGATGAGCCTCGTGCTCCGGACGGGTCACCACGACCATCAGCGGTTCGCCCGTCCGGGCAAGGGCGTCGCGCAGGCTCTCCGTCAGATGCGGGGAAATCGGGCCGGCTGCCGGGACCGGATCGAAGGTCAACCCGGTCGCGACAGCCGCCCCGCCGCTTCCCGCAAGCTGGGAAATCAGGCGGATCTGCCGGGCGATCGGGTCCATGATCTGGAACGGTCCGGGGCTTCGGACCAGGACCATCGTGACCGTCGTGGCAAGGCCGACCACCGCGATGATGGATGTTACCAGCACCAGCGCCAGCTTTGCCCGAAGGGAGGCGCGAACGGACTCCACGGTTATCGATCCGAAGTCTCGACGCGGGCGGCAAGCTGGTAGCCGCCGTTCCGCACCGTCTTGAAGATTTGAAAGCTGCCGCCGTCGCCCAGCTTGCGGCGCAGGCGGCTGACCAGCACGTCGATCGACCGGCCGAACGGGTCGCTCTCCCGTCCCTGGGTTAGGTCGAGCAACTGATCGCGCGACAGCACGCGGCCGGGCCGCTCTAGGAAGACGCGCAGAAGTTCGAATTCCCCGGCGGTCAGGACCACTTCCTCGCCCGCCGCATCGGTCAAGCGGCGGGTCGCGGGGTCGGCGGTGAACCCCGCGAAGCGGAATACCAAGCCGGTAGCCGGCTCCGGCGC
>DASQKT010000102.1:0-2293 GCA_035630415.1 Skermanella sp. | reverse complement strand
AAATTTCCTGCTACTTCAATCAGTTGCAGAAGCACACCATACCGGAGCCAGTCCCCTCTCCCTGAGGGAGAGGGTTAGGGTGAGGGGGTCCAGGCGTCATTTCCCCAGTCCCTCAAACGTCAGCCCGCCCAGTACCAGGTGTTGGCGTTCCAGCAGTTCTCCTGGACGTTCACGTTGGGCGTGAAGCCGGCCAGACCCGTCTTGGTGCCGGAGACCATCGCGTACTGGAAGATCGGCAGGTACGGCAGGTCGTGGCGCGTCACGGTCTGCATCTTCTGATAGACCGCCTTCCGCTTGTCCTGATCGACCGTCGCCGCACCTTCCTGAAGGAGAGTATCGACGTCCTTGCTGGCGTACTGCGTCGTGTTCTGCCCGGCTCCGCCCTGAGCACCGATCGAGCGGCTGGCGAAGAAGTCGGTGGCGTCGGGGTCAGGCCCGATCATGAAGCCGATGCCGACCATGGCGGTCTCGAACTTCGACATCATCCAGTACTCGCCCCACATGACGGCGGCGGGCAGGTTGCTGATCGACATCTTGGCGCCGATCTCCATCCAGTTCTGCTGGAGCAACTGCTGCGCCTGTTCACGGACATGGTTGCCGGCCGTGGTCGAGTTGACGAACTCCAGCCGGACGCCGTTCTTCTCCCGCACGCCTCCCGACCCGACGACCCAGCCGGCATCGTTGAGGATCTTTCTCGCCTTGGCGGGATCGTAGCTGTGCTTGGGCAGGTCGGGGTTGAAGGCCCAGGACTGGGCGGGCAGGAAGGACTCCGACTGCTTCGGCAGCCCGTAGTAGATCGCCTCGATGATGCTCTGCTTGTCCATGCCGTAGTACAGCGCCTCGCGCACCGCACGGTCCTGGAAGACCGGCAGACCGAGGTTGAAGGCGATGTTCTCGATGAAGGGCTGCGGAACCGGCATCACGTCGCGCTGCGGCAGCCCCTTGGCCTCGTCGTAATGGTCCGGGCTGATGCCCTGGAGGCCGATATAGTCGATGTCGCCGGTACGGAACTGGGTGTACAGCACGGTCATGTCCGGGATGTACTTGATCACCAACCGCTCAAGGTATGGACCGTCGCCGTGGTAGTCGGTGTTGGCCGCCAGCGTGATGTGATCGCCGGGGACGCGCTCGACCCACTTGAAAGGCCCGGTTCCGATCGGCTTGTTGTTGAAGGACGAGGTGTTCGGATCGGCTTCCTTCTCCAGGATGTGCTTGGGCACGAAGAAGGTCCAGGACAGGATCGCCTGATAGGGCGCGTAGGCCTTCTCCATCCGCCACGTCAGCTCCGTCGGGCTGACGATCTTGATGTCCTTGACCAGCTCGTGCCCGGCGCGGCGGCCGGCGCGGAAGTTCGGGTTGTTGATCAGTTCGATGTTGAACTTGACGTCCTCGGCGGTGAACGGCGTTCCGTCATGCCATTTGACGCCGTCGCGCAGCTTGATCCGCCATGTCAGGCCGTCGGCGGAAATGCCGCCGTTCTCCAGGCTCGGGATTTCGGAAGCCAGATCGGGGGTGAAATTGCCCTTGGGATCGACCCGCCACAACCCGCTGAACAGGTTGAAGTAGACAGCCTCATCCACTTCGATATGAAGCATCAGCGGATTGAAGACCGTCGGCTCCTGCGACAGGCCGACGATCGCCTGACCGGTCGGCTTGGCCGGCGGTCCCGCCGCCGCAGCACCGGGAATCCAGCCAAGCTTCGGCCCCATCCAGGCCGCCGCAGCGCCGGCAAGGCCGAACGCCAGCAACTGGCGGCGCGTCGGGTTGAGGAAACTATCGCTACCGTTTTCGTCGGAACAGCCGCTCATCGTGTGAAGCCCTCCTGTTTTTTATTGAAGCGCCAAATCTGACTTTCTCATCGGACCGCAGATCAGATTCCCGAGACCGGCTGCGGTCTCGATCCGTCGGTAAAGCGGGAGAAGCGGAACGGCGTCGGATCGACGATCGGGCTGGTGCCCATGACGATGTCGGCGACCAGCCGCCCAGCGCCCGGCCCGATGCCGAAGCCGTGGCCGGAAAAGCCGGTCGCGATCACCAGACCGGGCACCTCGTCCACCGCCGAGATCACCGGCACCACATCCGGCATCACGTCGATCATGCCGGCCCATTCCTGCACGATCCTGGCGTTGCCGAAGGCCGGGAACCGGCGCGCGAGGCTGGCGATTGCCCCCCGCGTGAAGCGGCTGTCGGGTTTCGGGTCGAGCACCCGGACTTTCTCGTAAGGAGAAATCTGGTCCAGCGGCACGGGCGCCGCCTCCCGCCACTCCTGGACGAAGCGGCTGTCCAGCCGAAG
>DASQKT010000101.1:0-3224 GCA_035630415.1 Skermanella sp. | reverse complement strand
AGTCGATGAAGACATGGGCTTCCGCCGACTTGGTCGAGGCGCTGGACACTGCCCAGCATCCCGAATCCTGAATGCCGCCTTCCTTGGGGAAGGTCGAGCGGACGGGGTTGCCGTCGGCGGCGGCAAGGCCGGTGACGTCGTGATAGTACTGGCCCATCGGGATTTCGCCCGACTTCAAGGCCTGCTCGAACTGCGCCTCGTCCCTATACCACAGCCGGACATTGGGCTTCAGCTCGGCCAGCTTCTTCATGACCTCGAGGATGCCGTCCTCGGTGTCGAGCTTGCTGGCGCCGCCGAAGAAGGTCTTGGCCGTGACCTCCAGCAGGAAGGAGTTGGACACCAGCGCCAGCAGGCCGAGCTTGTCCTTGTTGGCGGGGTCCCACAGCGCGGTCCAGGAGGTCGGCGCGTCCGGATAGACGTCGGTGTTGGTGACCAGCGTGATGTACCACGACACAGCCCCGATGCCGGCGATCCGCCCGTCAGGGTACTTGTTGACGAACTGCGGCAGCAGGTTCTTGACGTTGGGGATCTTGGCCGGGTCGAGCGGCTGCCACAGGTCGATCGCCTGTCCCTTGAGCATGGCGACCTGGGACATCATCGACACGTCGGCCGGAGCCTGCTTCGCCTTGGCCGCCTGGGAAAGCTGGACCAGCCACGCTTCTCCCGTCGGCTCGGAGATCGACTGGACCTCGATGCCGGTGGCGGCGGTGAAGTCCGGGAAGATATGCTGGTCGAAAGACTCCTGGAAGTATCCGCCATAGACGCCGACCTTCAGCGACTTGTTCTGTGCCCTGACGATCGACGGCATCGAGAGCAGAGCTGTCCCGGCGGCGGCGCCCGCCAGAACCGTCCGCCGGGTGACCGCCGTCTTTCCAATACCGGTCTTGGCATTTTCGGTCATCGTTTCACCTTCCTGTTCTGTCTTTTAGCGTTCTTATTGCTTGTTGCCGATCGACGGGCTGTAGACCATCAGGCTGAGGATCTCGAACAGCATCTGCGCGCCCGCCTGGGCTGTGTTGGTGCTGGCATCGTATTGGGGCGCCACCTCGACCACGTCGCCGCCGACTATGTTCAACCCCTTCAACCCGCGTAGAAGTTCCAGAGCTTCGCGTGTGGTCAAGCCACCGATCTCGGGCGTTCCGGTCCCCGGCGCAAAGGCGGGGTCAAGGCTGTCGATGTCGAAGGAGACGTAGGTCGGGCCGTCGCCGGCCACAGCGCGGGCACGCTCGATCACGGCCGGGATGCCGAGGCCTGTGATTTCCTCCGCATGGACCACGGTCATGCCGCTGTCGTAGGAGAACTCCCACAGGTATTCCGCCGAGCCACGGATGCCGATCTGGATCGTGCGCTTGGGGTCGAGCACGCCTTCGAGCACCGCCTCCCGGAACGGGCCGCCGTGGTGGAACTTGGTCCGGTCGAAGCCGCCGCTGGTGTCGCAATGGGCGTCGATGTGGATCATGCCGATCGGCCGGTCCTTGCCCAGCGCCTTCAGGATCGGCAGCGAGATCGAGTGGTCTCCTCCGACCGACAGCGGGGCGACGCCGGCGTCGCGGATGCGGGCGATATGCGCCTCGATATCCTCGTGCGACAGGTCCAGGCTGAACCGGCTGCGGAACGGCACGTCGCCGATATCGGCGACTCGCAGGTCCGATACAGGCGCCGTCTTCAGGACGTGGTTGTAGGGACCGATCCGCTCGATGGTGCGGAGCGCACGCGGGCCGAAGCGGGAGCCATTGCGGTTGGTAACTCCCAGGTCCATCGGGACTCCGACGATAGCGACCTGAAGGTCGCCGAAATCGGGATTTTCAGGATCGATCGGCCGATGGGGAGCCGTCAGGAAGGTCGGCATGCCGGCATAGGGCGCCAGCCGGGTTCCGTTGGAGAAGATGGTGTCCGCGACCTTGCGAAATTCCGGATCGAAGATGTCGCCGCCGCCGAGCGATCCGTACTTGTCCCGCAGGCGTTGCAGTTCGTCCTTATCCATGGATAGCTTTACCTCATGCTGAGTCCGCGGAACCGGTCGGGCAGCGTCTCGATCGCCGCCCTGTCCGCATTGGCGAAAGCGATGCGCAGATGGCGCTCGTTGCCGGGTCCGAAATAGCTGCCGGGCAGGCACAGCACGCCACGCTCCACCGCCAGAGCCTCGGCGACCGTGGCGGCAGGTGCGTCGAACGGGTGGCGCAGGAAGGCGAAATAGGCGCCGATGGCGTCCAGCTTCCAGCCGTCCAGTTGGGCAACGGCTGTCCGAAATCCGTCCGCCCTGCTGACGATCTCCCGCCGGTTCTCCTCCCGCCACGCCGCCATCGGCTCAAGGGTCGCCGCCAGCGCATGCTGCCCGGCGCGCGGCGCGCAGATCTGGAGGCAGTCCATCACCTTGGCGAACTCCGCCAGGAAGTCCTCTCCCGCGATCACGGCGCCCAGCCGGTGGCCGGGGACGCAGAAGGACTTGGAGAAGCTGTAAAGCTCGACCAGCGTATCGCGCCAGTCCGGCTCGTCGAACAAGCCATGGGGCTTGGTGCCGGCATCGGACAGGAAGTCGCGGTACGTTTCGTCCAGGATCAGCGCCACGCGGCGCTCGTGGCAAACCTTGAAGATCGCCCGAACCACTTCCGGCGGATAGACGGCGCCGGTCGGATTGTTCGGACTGATCAGGACGACCGCGCGCACCCGCTCGTCGATGGCTGACGCGATGCGCTCGGGATCGAGGATGAAGCCGTCCTCGGCCAGCGCCGGGACTGCCCGCGCCTCGATCCCGAGCATGTCCAGCGTCATCTTGTGATTGAAGTACCAGGGGCTCGGCAGGATGATCGCGTCGCCGGCCTTCGCCAGCGCCATGGCCGCGATGAAGAACGCCTGATTGCAGCCCGACGTGATCGCGACCTCTTCCGGTGCTATCCGGCTGCCAAATGTCGCCGAGACATGGGCGGCGTAGGCGTCGCGCAAATCGGCGTCGCCCAGGATCGCACCATAGCGCGCCATCAGCGGAGATGCCGCCGCACTCGCCAGCGCTTCCAGGATGTCGGGGTGCGGCGGGTAACCGGGAACGGCCTGCGCCAGATCGACCAGCGGGCCGAGACCGCCGTCGTAGCGGGTAGCCCAGGCCTGCGCCTCGGGGATCGGCGGGCTTGCCGTACCTAGCAGATGGGGGTTGACGGGTATCACCAGAAACCTCCAGACGCGGGGAGTATTCCCCGCCTGTCTTTCGGTGATACAGCGTTAATTTC
>DASQKT010000100.1:0-2833 GCA_035630415.1 Skermanella sp. | reverse complement strand
CTGCCCTCGCGGCTGATCTCGTGGCGGACCTTGACGAAGACCAGGGGGCCGGTGCGCCCGGACTTTTCCGTCACGTCATGGATGGTCGAAACCCGCGTTACCGCGTCTCCCACCCGCACCGGCTCGTGGAACTGGAACTGGCTGCCGGCCCACATCCGCCGGGGCAGGGGGATGGGGGGGAGGAAACCGCCCCGCTTGGCATGTCCATCCGGGCCGATTTCCGACTGGCGGTGGAGTGGCAGGAAAAAGAGCCAGTGCCAGAGGGCGGGGAGCGGCGTTCCGGGAGCAGGCCGTTCGGCGGGACGGTCGAGCGTGGCCGACAGGGCGGCGTAGGGAGTGGGGGTGACCACGTCCGAGACCGTTTCGCTCCGGCCGATCCATTCCTTGAGGTTACTGGTGGCAAGGGTGTTCATTGTGGCGGTTCCTCTTCTTTTATCTTCTGATTACCGGGCTGGCGTCGCGTCGATCAGGTCGCCGTCTTCCAGGATTTCTTCGGTCTTGCCATAGTTCTGGTTCAACTCGCGGGCCAGCACTTCGCGGTCGCAGGCGTTTTCCCAGATCGACACGACGATGCTTGCGACGCAATTGCTGATGATGCTGGTAAGCGCTCGGGCTTCCGACATGAAACGGTCGATGCCGACGATCAGGGCCACACCGGCGACCGGCAGGTCCGGCATCACGGTCAGCGTGGCGACCAGGGCGACGAAACCGCTTCCGGTCACGCCGGCGGCACCCTTGGACGTCAGCAGCATAATCCCCAGCATGGCGGCGATCTGGCCGAAGGACAGGTGGATGTCGCAGGCCTGGGCAATGAACAGGGAAGCCAAGGTCAGGTAGATCGCGGTGCCGTCTAGGTTGAACGAATAACCCATCGGCAGGACCAGACCGGAGACACCCTTCTTGCAACCGAGCGTTTCGAGCTTCTGAAGCACGCGGGGCAGGACCGGTTCGGAGGACGAGGTGCCGAGCACGATCAGCAGTTCTTCACGGAAGTAGCGCAGCACCTTCCACAGGCTGAAGCCGTGCAGGCGGGCCAGGGTTCCGACGACGACGGTCAGGAAGATGCCGCAGGCGATGTAGAAGGTCACGATCAGCAGGCCGAGCGACCCGATGGAGTGGATGCCGTATTTGCCGACCGTGAAGGCCATGGCGCCGAAAGCGCCCAGGGGAGCCAGCTTCATGATGAAGCCGAAAGCGGCGAACAGGACGTGGGAGAAGGACTCGATACCCTTGACCACCGGCGCGCCGGCGTCCCCGACGCGGGTCAACCCGAATCCGACGATGATGGAGATCAGCAGGACCGGCAGCACCTCGCCATCGGCGAAGGCGCCGAAGAAGGAATGCGGGATGATGTGCATCAGGAATTCGACGAAACCGGCGGGAGCGGCCTGTGTCGCGTAGCGCGCCGCCACTGCTCCGTCGAGCGAGGCCGGGGAAATATGCATGCCGACGCCCGGCTGGATGATCATGACCGTCGCCAGCCCGACCAGCAGGGACAGGATGGTCAGGGCGTAGAACAGCGCCATCGACTTGACCAGCGTCCTGCCGATCTCCCGCGTGTCGTTGAGGCTGGTGATGCCGCTGACGATGGTGCAGAAGACGACGGGGGCGATCATCATCTTGACGATCTTGACGAAGGCGTCGCCCAGTGGCTTGAGCGACGCGCCGAAATCGGGCCAGAAATGGCCGAGCAGGATTCCGGCGGCCAGACCGACCAGAACCTGGAAATAGAGTGCCTGATAGAACTTCCTGGGCTTATGCGGGGTCGCGTGCGGGGCTCCGGTTTGGATACGCACTGGGCTTCCTCCTTACCTATATCGATGGCCGGCCATGGCGTCGGCGGGACATCGCGTTGATTTTTCAATTCTTTCAGCTTGCGAGCGGCAGTTCCTGCGGCATGTGAGACTGCCGGGCGAAGACCGCTCCCTCGAACAGCTTGCGGGCGGTGCGCTGGATACTGGCGACCGGGACCGTCTGACAATTGTCGGGTTCGAGCCGTACCGCGATCCGGCCCGACGGATGTTCGATCGTGATGTCGGCGGGCAGCGTTATCGGCCCGGTCATGGCCGCCGCGATGGTGCCGGGTGTCGTGCAGGCGGTTGCGACTGCCACCGCTCCCGTGACGGCCAGGGCGCGGTGGCAGTCATGGGGCATGAAGTAGCGGGCGGAGAGCGTGCCGCCGTTGACGGCGGGGGCGATCAGCACCGGCTTGGGAATGACCAGATCGGCCGCATTGGGAAAGCCCATGCGCCGGCCGGCTTCGATCCGCAGGCTTTCCAGCCGGGTCATGAAAGCGCGGTCCGTGCAGTAGCTGGTCGCCGCCTCGAACCCCGACTTGCCGAGATCGGCCGCCCGGACCAGCATGACCGGAGTGGCGGCGTCGATGCAGGATACCTCCACTCCGTCGATCCAGTCGGTCGCTCGGCCCGTCGGGAGCAGCCGCCCGGTCTTGGAGCCGGCGGCGTTGAGGAATGCGAGCTGGATGGGGGAGGCGGTACCGGGGACGCCGTCAATCGTGGCGTCCCCTTCATACGTCACTTTGCCGTCCGGCGTCAGGACGCGCGCCTCGATCAGCTTGCGGGTATTGACGTTGTGGATGCGGACGGATGTGACGCCGTCCCGCGCCTTGACCAAGCCGGCTTCGATCGCGAAGGGAGCCACGGCGGCCAGCATGTTGCCGCAGTTGGGGGAGGTATCGACGGTCCGCTCGGTGACCTTCACCTGGGCGAACAGGTAATCGACATCGGCGCCGGGGACGGTCGAGGGGCCGACGATGGCGACCTTGCTGGTCAGCGGGTTGCCGCCGCCGATACCGTCGATTTCCAGATCGTGG
>DASQKT010000099.1:0-2560 GCA_035630415.1 Skermanella sp. | reverse complement strand
CTGGGTACCGATCAGAAGGTCGATCTCGTGGTCCTGGACACGGCGGACCATCTCCCGGATCGCGTGCGGTCCGATCAGGCTGTCGCTGGTCATCAGAGCCGTCCGCTGATCGGGGAAGAGCTGCGTGACCTCCTCCGCGATCCGTTCGACTCCCGGACCGCAGGCGGTCATCGAGCCTTCGGCGCTGCACGCCGGGCAGACATCCAGCAGCTTCATCGTGAAGTCGCAATGGTGGCATTGCAGCTTGCCGGCCAGCCGGTGTTCGACCAGCCATGCCGTGCAGTTGGGGCATTGCATGCGATGGCCGCAGGAGCGGCACAGGGTCAGCGGCGCATAGCCCCGGCGGTTGAGGAACAGCATCGCCTGCTCTCCCTCCGCGAAGGTGTCGGTCAAGGCCTTGACCAGTGACGGGGCAAGCCATCGGTTGCGCGGCGGCCGGTCGAGACGCAGGTCGATCAGCTTCAAGTCCGGCATGCTGGCGCCGCCATGGCGGGCCGGCAGGTCGAGTCTGCCGTAGCGGCCGGCATCGGCGTTGATCGACGACTCGAGCGACGGAGTCGCCGATACCAGCACGATGGGGATGGCGCCCAGATGGGCGCGGGCGACCGCCATGTCGCGCGCGTTGTAGATCACACCGTCTTCCTGCTTGAAGGATGGGTCGTGTTCCTCGTCGATCAGGATCAGGCCAAGGTCGGGATAGGGCAGGAACAGGGCCGAGCGGGCTCCCACCACGACGCGGGCGGCTCCCGTTGCGACATCTCGCCACGTCGCCCGCCGCTGGGTACCGGACAGATCGCTGTGCCACTGGTGCGGCGGAGCACCGAACCGGGTGGCGAAGCGCTCCAGCCACTGGGCGGACAGGGCGATTTCCGGCAGCAGGACCAGCACTTGCCGTCCGGCCTCCAGGCAGGCGGCAATGGCTTCGGAATAGACCTCCGTCTTGCCGGAACCGGTGACGCCGTCCAGCAACGTCGTGCTGAAGCCTGCCGCCGCGACCTTGCCGCGCAGCGACTCCGCCGCCGCCGCCTGTTCGGGTGACAGGACGGGTCCGGGCAAGCTCCAGTCGGGAGCGGGGATGTTGCGGGTGGGATGGAGAAGTACCGGCTCCAGCACGCCGGCATCGGCCAGACCACGCACCACGGCGGCGCTGCATCCGGCCTCCAGCGCGAGTTCCGCCGAAGGACGCGGCGGCCCGTCGACCAACAGGTCGAGCACGCGACGTCGTGCCGCAGTCATCCGCAGCTCGGCCAACCGTCCGGGATCGCCGAGCTGGTAGGCAGTGATCGGCTTGGGCGGCTCCATCCCGCCAATGGCGCTCAAGGCCATGCGCAGCACGGCGCCAGGCGGCGCCATGGTGTAGGCGGCGACCCAGTCGATGAAGCGGCGGTGGATTTCCGGCATCGGCGGGATGTCGAAGCGCTGCGCCACCGGACGGAGCTTGGCGTCGGAAACCTCGCCCGCTCCCGGCCCCCAGACGACGCCCAGCAGATGACGGGGACCCAGCGGCACTTCGACATAGTCACCCTCCCCCAGTTCCATCCCGCCTGGAACCTTGTAGTCGTAGGCTTCGGGCAGCGGCAGGGGCAGCAGGACGGCAACGCGCCGGGCCTGGGTCACGGGACGGCGATCGCCGACCTGTCCTTCATCGCCGAAATCGAATCCGGGGGCGGAACTGGAACCAGGGTCCGCCATGGGTTAAACTGCCTCCGGGTTTACACGCCGCCCACTTGCAATCCGCCAAGTGGGCGGGCACTTGCCGCAACCGCTGCAAAGATCAATCAAGGACCGATTCCTGATGAAGTTCTTCATCGACACCGCCGATCTCGCCGAAATCCGGGACCTCGCCGAGACCGGCCTCCTGGACGGTGTTACCACCAACCCCTCCCTGGTAGCCAAGTCCGGCCAGAATTTCATCGAGCTGGTCAAGGAAATCTGCCAGATCGTTCCCGGTCCGGTCAGCGCCGAAGTGGCCGCGACCGACTTCGAAACGATGCTGGAGGAAGGCCGCTACCTCGCGACGCTGGCGCCGAACATCGCCGTCAAGGTACCGCTGACCCCCGCCGGACTGAAGGTCTGCAAGATTCTGTCGTCCGGCGGCACGATGGTCAATGTCACCTTGTGTTTTTCCGCCGCACAGGCGCTGCTGGCCGCCAAGGCCGGCGCCAGCTTCATCTCGCCCTTCGTCGGCCGGCTGGACGACATCGGCCAGAATGGGCTGGAGCTGATCTCGGACATCGTCCAGATCTATGACCAGTATCCCGGCATCACGACCGAGGTCCTGGTGGCGTCGATTCGCAACCCGATCCACATCACCGAAAGCGCCAAGATGGGCGCCCATGTCGCCACCATGCCGCCGTCGGTGCTGCGCCAGCTCTTCGATCATCCCCTGACCGAAAAAGGTCTTTCCCAATTCGTCGCCGATTGGGCCAAAACGGGTCAGACGATCCTGGACAAGGTGGCGAAGTAAGCTCACAAGAGGTTGCCAGGATAGAAACCTAAGGACGTGGGTGACACCCTTGGAAACGGCACGGGGTTGGATGATGGCAGGGGGCCGACGCTG
>DASQKT010000098.1:0-6350 GCA_035630415.1 Skermanella sp. | reverse complement strand
GCGGCGAAGACGCCGGCGGGAACGCCGACGGCGACGCCGATGATGATGGCGGCGGTCGCGAGTTCCAGCGTGGCGGGGAAGGCGCGGCGGACATCGTCCAGCACCGGCTGCGACGTCAGGACCGAGGTTCCGAAATCGCCTTGCAGGACATCGCCGACGTAGCGGATGAACTGCTGCCAGAGCGGCAGGTTCAGCCCCATCTCGATCCGCATCCGCTCATACGTCTCGGCGTTGGCGCGGTCGCCGACGGCGGCCAGAACGGGGTCGATCGGCACGACGCGGCCGATCAGGAACGTCACCAGCAGCAGGCCCAGGAACGTCAGGGCGATGGACAGCAGGAACCCGGCGATACGCTTGAGAGGCCCCGCAGGACGGCGAGGCCGGGCGGCGGGAGTCGTCCCGCCGCTTTTCAGGATATCGGTCAATGCCGGTTACTTCTTCGATGCCAGCCGGTACAGGTTGTTATCGAAGCTCGGCCCCCAGATCAGGCCTTTGACGCTTGCGCGCTCGACCGGGACTTCGACCTGCTGGAACATCACGACGAAGGGGCTCTCGTTCATGACGGTCTTCTGAAGCTCGTGGTAGATCTCCACCCGCTTTTCGGCATCCCGCTCTACGACGGCAGCCTTCGTCTTCTGCGTCAGTTCCGGGATGTCCCAGGAATTGCGCCATGCCAGCGTCTTGGATGGGCCATTGTCGGCATTGTCCGGGTTGGACGCGAAGGTCTCGGCGTTGGTGTGCGGGTCCTGATAGTCGGCGCCCCATTGGCCGAGATAGATGTCCTGGTTGCGCGACCGGTACTTGGTCAGCGCCTGCTTGCCGTCCATCGGCAGCAGCTCGATCTTGACGCCGGCAGCGGCGGCGCTGGCCTGGATCGTCTGCGCCAGATCGGTCCAGGGCGTCACGTTGCGGACATCCATTGTCACCGTGAAGCCGTCAGGATAACCGGCTGCGGTCAGCAGCTCGCGCGCCTTGGCGGGATCGTACTTGAACGGCTTGTCGTCCAGCGAGCCCAGGAAACCCTTGGGCAGGAACGACTGATGGATCGTCGCGATGCCGTTCATGATGGTACGGCCCATCGCGTCGTAATCGACCAGATAGCGGAAGGCCTGACGGACCTCCGGCTTGGCGAGAATCGGGTTCTTCTGGTTCAGGCTGATGTACCAGAGCGTCCCCTTGGGCGCCTCGACGACGCGGACATCCTTGGAGGACCGCAGGGCGTCCAACTGCTCCGGCTTCAGGTTGCGGGCGACATCGACATCGCCCTTCTCCAGCAGCAGGCGCTGGGTCGCCGGTTCAGCGATGTGGCGGAGGATGACGCGCTTCATCTCCGGAGCGCCCTGCCAGTAGGCTGGGTTAGCGTCGAGCGTCAGGGACTCGTTGGCCTTCCACTGGCGGAGCTTGAAGGCGCCGGAACCGGCGGAATTGGTCTTCAGCCAGGCATAGCCGAAGTCGCCGTCCTTTTCATTCTGCTTCAGCAGCTTGGCATCGACCACGGAGGCGACATCGGCGGTCAGGCAGTTCAGCACGAAGGTCGGCGCATAGGCCTTGTCCGTCTCCATCACCAGCGTCCGGGCGTCGGCGGCCTTGATCTTCTGATCGACGTTGTCCTTGGTGAAGCCGAACTGCGTCAGGATGAACGCTGGCGATTTGTTCAGCTTGACGGCGCGCTGAAGCGAGAACGCGGCGTCTTCGGCGGTCAGCGGGTTGCCGGAGTGGAACTTGACGCCGTCGCGGATCTTGAAGGTGTAGGTCTTGCCATCTTCGGACACCGTCCAGCTTTCCGCCACCGCCGGAACGATCTTGCTGGTGTCCTTCAGGTCGATGCCGATCAGGCGGTCATAGACTTGGGCACCGTACTCGGCGCCCGATACTTCGAAGATTTCGGCCGGATCGAGGCTGATGATGTCGTCGAACTGCCACGCCATGACGAGGCTGTCCTTCGGCGTTTCGGCGAAGGCGGGCGTCGCCGCCAGTGCTACGAAGGCGGCTCCGATCAGACTCCGGGTGAACTTGTTCATCGAGCGGCCTCTTTCCTGTCCGTACTTTTATTGATGGAATCGCCCGTCCAGCGCATGGTCTGGACTATTCGTCCGGACCATGGCGGCGGCGATCGTTCCGGAGAGGATTGACTGCCCGGTCAAGTCCTGTCAAGGGCACTGCCGGGCTATTGAAATTTCAACGATTACATAGTTCTGCATCGTCATGCGGGAGGGTTCCGGCGGCGTTTCCGCCGCCATTCGGTCCAGCGGCGCTCGGCCCGGATCATCAGTCCCGCCGTCGGCCGGCGCAGGAAGGGAAGGTCCAGCGCCAGCAGCAGGACGCCCAGGGGTACCATCCAGAAGCCGAGGATCGGCAGGAAGCCCAGTAAGCCACCGACGATCAGGAGAATACCGGCCGGTATCCTGATCCAGCGGGCATCGGGCTTGCGGAGGCCGCCCACGGGCCTCGCGATCCAGTTGGGGAGGCGTCCTTGGAGGCGGTCGAGGCTGCGGTCCAGCCTGCGGTCATCGGTGTTGGTCATGATGCCGCTCAACTGGGGATTCGCAGCCCGACGCTCAAGCGGAATCTATAAGCCTTATCCAGCCGTGTCAGCTCTTGGTGGCCGGGTCATGGGTATGATGCCGATCCCCTTCGCCGCCGCCGCCCGAAACGCGGCTGCGGTCCGGGTTGGTCGGCTCGCCCGGTGCCGGCTTGTGTTCCTTGGTGTGGTGCGTTTCCGGCTTGTCGGCGTTCTGCTGGCTGCTGCCGGGGCCGCCCTTGTGGCGGTTGGTGTCTGCCGTGTTTCTGGACATGGTCACCGGTCCTGCTGAAAGCCCTTGTGGGTGGTGTTCTGCTTGATGTTGCCCTGCCGGTCCTGCTCCTTGAGGTTGGACGGGGTGCTGTCCACCGACGGCGTATCTGCCGTGGCGTTACCCTCAGGGGCGGCGCCGGGTCCTTTGTCGGAACGGCCTGCGGGCGGGACGGGGGGCGGGTGATTGGACATCGGTTACCTCCGTTGAAAGGTGGCCGTTGAAAGGTGGATGCCTTCTCCCCAACAGGCGATCGGCGGGGGCGTTCCGGCCGACATTCAATCCAGCGGCGAGGCGTGCTATGGAGCGGTTCTTATTGTCCGGAGGATGGAGCGAAGCATGGAGCCGGCGGTGGCATCCGATCACGAGGATATTGCCGGCGGCATGATCGCGGCCAAACGGTACCGGGCAGCGCGGCGTCTGCTGATGGGCCGGGCGGAACTGAGCCAGTGCGGTCACGCCCTGTTGGGGCGCGCTCATCTGGGGATGAAGGATTACGAACCGGCGCTCCATCACCTGGGCGCTGCGGCGGAGATGGCGCCGGACGACCTGGAGACCCTGATCCATCTGGCGCGAGCCTGCACGGCTTCCGGCCGGCCCCATACCGCTATCCGGATGCTGGAGCGGGTGACGGCGGCCTGCCCGGATCATGCGGAGGCCTGCGAGGCGCTGGCCGGCGCCTACCGGCGGGATGCCCGGTATGCTGATGCGATCCGGCTGGTGAAGGCCGCCGACGCGGCGGAGGTGCGGACGGGACAGCTTCTCTATGAGGAAGCGATGTGCCTGCACGCTCTCGGCGATGCCGCCGGGGCGCTGGCGGTCTGGGACAGGCTGCTCCGGATGGACGATGGCCTTGCGGCAGGCTGGTTTCAGAGTCACGCCGCAGCACTTCAGATCGTGTCGATAGATGATGCGCTCCGGCGCTTGCGCCGGGCGGCGGAATGCCATGGAGCGAACGGCAAGTACTGGGCGTTCCTGGCGGCTTACGCGATCCTTGCCGGTGAGGAGGAAGAGGCGGCGGCGATCATCGCCGGGCCGCTGGCGGCAAGACCTCATCATATGGCGCTGGTCGATGGCGTTCGGGCCGTGCTGCCGCACCTGTCGGCGGATTTCCGTTTGTTCGGATGCAGCGGGCACCTGCTCCGGCACGCGGTCGCGGCGGCTGGGGAGGCGGGTCTTGTGCTGGAATTCGGCGTTCGCCGGGGGACGTCGACCACCCACATCGCCGAGGCTGCCGGGCAACCCGTTCACGGCTTCGATTCATTCGAGGGATTGCCGGAGGGCTGGGGCAGCCAGCCGCAGGGCAGCTTCACCACGGAACTGGAACTGCCGCCGGTGCCTGCCAACGTGACGCTTCACGCCGGCTGGTTCGAGGGTACGCTTGCGCCATTCCTGGCCGGACAGCCCGGACCTGTGCGGTTCGTCAATATCGACTGCGATATCTATTCGTCGGCCCGAACGGTCCTGACGGGGCTGGCGGACCGTCTGCGTCCAGGGGCCATCGTCGTGTTCGACGAGTATATCGGCAATCAGACTTGGCGCGAGCACGAATACAAGGCGTTCCAGGAGTTCGTCGCGGAAAACGATGTACGGTACGAATACTTCGCCGCCTGTCCGTTCACCAGACAGGTTGCGGTCAGGATTTTGTAGTCCGGGCCTCTTCGGCCTGCCGGAAAGTTTTCAACTGAGAAGCTGGTTCTCACGTAGCCGCGATACTGCCAGATCGACGAAAGCTCTCACCTTGGCGGTTGCGTGGCGTCCCTCCGGATGAAGCACGTGAACCGGCAGTGGCGGTTCCTCGTAGTCGGCGAGCACGATTTGAAGTCTGCCTTCGAGCAAGGCGGGACCGACCTGATAGTGGAGGACCCGCGTCAGGCCCGAACCAGCCAAAGCCGTTGCGATCGCGGCATCATTGGTATTGCATTGCAGCCAAGAGTTGACCGTCACTCGTTGGTCGCGGGCAAATCTCCACTCGGGCGAGGCCCAAGCGCTCGTCGATGCCACGATGCGATGATCCTTGAGATCGGCGGGGCTGGTCGGGACGCCATGTTGTTCGAAGTAGGCTGGCGCTCCACAGACGACGCGCCGTATGGAGCCGACCTTGATGGCGGAAAAACCAGAATCAGGGAGATGGCCGATACGGATTGCGACGTCGATACCCTCCTCGACGATGTTCACCGGCCGGTCCACGAAAAGGAGTCTGCCGGATACGGTCGGATAGGTCTTGAGGTATTCATGCATGATCGGAAGTACGTACATCTGTCCGAACAACACCGATGCCGTGATGGAAAGCGTTCCGGATGGCGTGGCATAGGAACCCGCCGCCGCGGCTTCCGCCTCGACGATGTCAGATAAGATCCGGCGGCAGTCATCCAGGTAGCGGCGGCCCGGTTCCGTCAGTTTTACCGACCGTGTCGTGCGGACGAACAGCCGCGCGCCGATCAGGTCTTCGAGAGCGGCTACCGCACGCGTCACCGCCGGCGCGCTCATGTGGAGTTGGCGTGCGGATTCGGTGAAACTCTCCGTCTCCGCCACCTTTACGAAGATCCGCATTGCCTGCCAGCGATCCACCCGGTTCCCTCATGCACTCCGCTCCCCTGGGAGTATTCGTGCAAGAACCTTCGGAGCGTTACAAGAACCTTGGATCGGTACCCCGCCGAAATTAGTCAGGCCGCTTTCATGGCGGAGCCGGCAAGCTGCACGGCTAGAAGCCGAAGTGGCTCAGGCCGGGGTGATCGTCAGGGCGGCGCCCGAGCGGCCAATGGAATTTCCGATCCGTTTCGGCGATCGGATGTTCATTGATGCTGGCGTGGCGGAAGCGCATCAGCCCGTCCTCGGCGAATTCCCAATTCTCGTTGCCGTAGGCGCGGAACCAGTGGCCGCTGTCGTCGTGATATTCATAGGCGTAGCGCACCGCGATGCGGTTGCCCGTGAAAGCCCACAGCTCCTTGATCAGCCGGTAGTCGAGTTCCTTGTTCCACTTGCGGGTCAGGAATGCTTCGACTTCGGCGCGGCCGTTCGCGAACTCGGCGCGGTTCCGCCAGCGGGTATCCTCGGTGTAGGCCAGGGCGACCTTGGCGGGATCGCGGCTATTCCAGCCGTCCTCGGCGAGACGGACTTTCTCGATGGCCGACTGCTCGGTGAAGGGGGGAAGCGGTGGACGGGACATGGCATTCTCCTTTGGCCCGGACGAAACGATGAGGCTCGGATCGGCATCAGAGGGCGAGCTGGATGCGGTCTTCTTCGCCGGCCCCTTGCTCAGCCGGCATGGCGCAGCAGATCAGGACTTCGTCGGCACCGACGCTGGCGGTCGGTTCCCTGACGTAGGTCACGGCACCTTTGAGCAGCTTGGTGCGGCAGGTTCCGCAGGTGCCCTCGCGGCAACTGAACTCGGGCTCCAGGCCGCGCGCTTCCGCCAGTTCGAGCAAGGTGCCGGATTCTGGGGTCCAGCGCGCTTCCTTCAGCGAGTCCATGAAGGCCACGGGCACCGGCTTGGCCGAAGGCGGCGGGCGAACGGGCAGGGCGGCACCGGCATCCGCCGTGCGTTTCAATGACGAC
>DASQKT010000097.1:0-3038 GCA_035630415.1 Skermanella sp. | reverse complement strand
TCCGGCCCGATCCTTGTCCTGTAGCTTCGTCCCGAAATACCGAACGGTTCCGATGCCAGTCACAACATTCCTTTTGGTGCTTCTGCTCCTGTCGTTCGCTGGGTTCCAGCTCGGCAGGACGACGGCGGTATCGTCCGCCGGCGGCAGGCTTTCCAGGCTGCATTCGGTGCCGTCCTACTACGGGCTCTATGTGGCGATGTGGGTCGGGCTGCCGGCCCTGATCCTGTTCGCCCTGTGGACCGGGCTGGAAGGGATCGTCGTCAACAACATGGTCCGGGCCAGCCTGCCGGCGTCGATCACGGCGCTGTCGGCGCAGGAAATCAACCTGATCATGGTCGATATCCACAACCTGGCCTACGGCAACATCACCAGCCGCGTTCCCGACCCGGCCCTGACGGCAGCCGCCGACTATTACAATCACCTGCGCGGCATCGGTAACGGCGCTCTCGCCGTCGTCATGCTGGCCTTGGCATGCGCCGGCCTGTACTTCGCCCGCGGCCGCATCCATCCGAAACTACGGGCGCGCAATCAGGTCGAGCGGGTCGTCAACGTCTTCCTGATCCTGTGCTCGCTGGTCGCGATCCTGACCACCGTCGGCATCGTGCTGTCGCTGCTGTTCGAAGCGATCCGGTTCTTCACCAAGGTCCCCCCGGCCGAATTCCTGCTGGGCCTGCACTGGAGCCCGCAGACGGCCATCCGCGCCGATCAGGTGGCGTCCGACGGCGCGTTCGGCGCGGTGCCGCTGTTCACCGGCACCCTGCTGATCGCCGCCATCGCAATGGCGGTCGCCGTGCCGCTGGGCCTGATGAGCGCCATCTACATGTCGGAATACGCACCCCCCAGGGTGCGCGGCACCGTCAAGCCCGTCCTGGAAATCCTGGCCGGCATCCCGACCGTCGTCTACGGCTTCTTCGCGGCCCTGACCATGGCGCCCTTCGTCCGCGACGTCGGCCAATGGCTGGAGCTTGGCGTCAGTTCGGAATCGGCGCTGGCCGCCGGCGTGGTCATGGGCATCATGATCATTCCCTTCGTCAGCTCGCTGTCGGACGACATCATCAACGCGGTGCCCCAGTCGCTGCGCGACGGTTCCTACGGACTCGGCGCCACCAAGTCGGAAACCATCCGCAACGTCGTCCTGCCGGCCGCCCTCCCCGGCATCGTCGGCGCCGTTCTGTTGGCGGTCAGCCGGGCGATCGGCGAGACGATGATCGTCGTGATGGCCGCCGGTCTCGCCGCCAACCTGACCGGCAACCCGCTGGACGCCGTCAGCACCGTCACCGTGCAGATCGCGACGCTCCTGGTCGGCGACCAGGAATTCGACAGCGCCAAGACGCTGTCGGCCTTCGGCCTCGGTCTCGTGCTCTTCACCGTCACCCTCACCCTGAACATCATCGCCCTCCGGGTGGTGCGGAAGTATCGGGAAAAATATGACTGATATCATCAGCACTCCGCGCGCGGCGCCGTATCAGTCCGACGACTTCGCCGCCCGCCTGCGCAAGCGCTACGCCGCGGAACGCCGCTTCAAGCTGTACGGCATCGCCGCCATCGGCATAGCGCTCAGCATGCTGGCCGTCCTGCTCGCCAGCATCGTGTCGCAGGGCTACACCGCCTTCGCCCAGCACGATCTGGCGCTGGAAATCTACTTCGACCCGGCGGAGATCGACCCGCAGGGCACCCGCGACGAAGCCACCCTGTCGGGCGCCAACTATGCGCTGATCGCCCGGCAGTCGCTTCAGGCCATCTTTCCGGAAGTCGAGAGCCGCACCGATCGGCGGCGGCTGAATGCCATCGTCAGCAACGGCGCCGGCTTCGAGCTGCGCCAGATGGTGATGGACAATCCCGGTCTGATCGGCACCCGCCAGACCGTCCGCCTGCCCCTGGCGAGCGACTACGATCAGTTGCTGAAGGGCAATATCGACCGCGACGTTCCGGAAGCGAACCGCAAGGTCAACGATCAGCAGATCCAGTGGATCGACAAGCTGGTCTCCACCGGCAACATCGTGAACGGCTGGAACTGGCGCCTGTTCATGAACGGCGACAGCCGCGACCCGGAACTGGCGGGCCTCAAGGCCGGAATCGTCGGCTCGCTGCTGACGCTGGCCGTGACCCTCGGGCTCGCCATCCCGATCGGGATTTCGGCGGCGGTCTATCTCGAGGAATTCGCACCCAAGAACAAGCTGACCGACCTGATCGAGGTGAACATCAACAACCTCGCCGCCGTCCCGTCGATCGTCTTCGGCCTGCTCGGGCTGGCGGTCTTCCTCAACGCCTTCAACATGCCCCGTTCCGCCCCGGTGGTCGGCGGCATCGTGCTGGCGCTGATGACGCTGCCGACCATCATCATCGCCAGCCGCGCGGCGCTGAAGGCGGTCCCGCCATCGATCCGCGAAGCGGCGCTCGGCGTCGGCGCCTCGCCGCTCCAGGTCGTGACCCATCACGTGCTGCCGCTGGCGATGCCCGGCATCATGACCGGCATCATCATCGGCATGGCCCACGCATTGGGCGAGACGGCGCCGCTGCTGATGATCGGCATGATCGCCTTCATCGTCGATACCCCCAGCGGCTTCGGCGACGCCGCGACCGTCCTGCCGGTGCAGATCTTCATGTGGGCCGACAGCCCGGAGCGCGGCTTCGTCGAGCGGACTTCCGCCGCGATCATGGTGCTCCTGGCTTTCCTGATCGCGATGAACGCGATCGCCGTTGTCCTGCGCAAGCGATTCGAAAGGCGTTGGTAGTATGACCGCACACACTCAGACGATGGCCGGCGTCGCCGTCCGCCCCCAGGCCGGCACGCTGACCGGCACGGTTCCCAAGATGGATGCGCGGGGCGTCAAGGTGTACTACGGCGCCAAGCAGGCGCTGAAGGGCATCGACCTGGAAATCCCCGAGCGTCAGGTGACGGCGCTGATCGGCCCGTCCGGCTGCGGCAAGTCGACGTTCCTGCGCTGCCTCAACCGGATGAACGACACGATCGACATCGCCCGGATCGAAGGGCTGATCACGCTGGACGGCCAGGACATCTACGACCGGGAAATCGA
>DASQKT010000096.1:0-3458 GCA_035630415.1 Skermanella sp. | reverse complement strand
ACCGACCGGCAGTTCGCCGCCAACCTGCAAAGCTCGCAGCAGGTGGCCCAGAGCATCAGCGCCACCGGCGAAGCCGAGCATTCCGATGCCTGCCGGGGCGAACAGGCCTGCTGATCGGCTGCATCATGCAGACCATTGCGGCGTCGCTGGCCCTGCCGCTACCGTAGAAGTCGAATGGATGAAGACAAGACGTTCCGGCGGAAAGGGCTACCTTCCGCCGGAACGCTTAAGCTGCTTAGTGGACGGTCCTCGGGCTGGCCCAGGCCGATCCCGTACCGCCCGAAGTTCCCGCACCAGGGACGTGGGTACCGGCGGGGATGCCGTCGATCACCAAGCCCTGTTCGCCGGCGCTGACCTCGACCTTCTGGCCGTCGGCGATGCGGCCTTCCAGCAGCAGCGTCGCGAGCGGGTTCTGAAGCGCCCGCTGGATCACCCGCTTCAGAGGCCGGGCACCGTAGACCGGGTCGTATCCGGCATCGGCGAGCCAGGCCAGAGCCTTGTCGTCGATCTCCAGATCGATGTCGCGGTCGGCCAGCATCTTCCGCAGACGGCCGAGCTGGATCTTGACGATGCCGCCCATGTTCCCACGGCTCAGCCGGTGGAACAGCAGGATCTCATCGAGCCGGTTCAGGAACTCCGGCCGGAACGACCCCCGGACGACATCCATCACCTCCTCGCGCACGGCGGCGCTGTCCTGCCCCTCCGGCTGGTTCGCCAGGATCTCCGACCCGAGGTTGGAGGTCATGACGATCAGCGTGTTGCGGAAGTCCACGGTACGCCCCTGCCCGTCCGTCAGCCTGCCGTCGTCGAGCACCTGAAGCAGGACGTTGAAGACATCCGGGTGCGCCTTCTCGACCTCGTCGAACAGGATCACCTGATAGGGCCGGCGGCGGACAGCCTCCGTCAGTGCGCCGCCCTCCTCGTAGCCGACATAGCCGGGAGGGGCGCCGATCATGCGGGCGACCGCGTGCTTCTCCATGTATTCCGACATGTCGAGACGGATCATGGCGGTTTCGTCGTCGAACAGGAACTCGGCCAGAGCCTTGGTCAACTCGGTCTTGCCGACGCCAGTCGGACCGAGGAACAGGAACGAGCCGATCGGCCGGTTCGGGTCCTGGAGGCCGGCGCGGGCGCGGCGCACCGCATTCGACACCGCGACGATCGCCTCGTCCTGACCGATCACGCGCGAGCCGATCTTGCCTTCCATCGCCAGCAGCTTCTCGCGCTCGCCGGTCAGCATCTTGTCCACCGGGATGCCGGTCCAGCGGCTGACGATGGCGGCGATCTCGCCGTCGCGCACCTCCTCGTTCAGCATCCGGTTGCCGGCGACTTCCTCAGCGGCCTTGAGCTTCCGTTCCAGCTCCGGAATGATGCCGTAGGACAGCTCCGCCGTCCTGGCCCAATCGCCGTTGCGCTGGGCCTGCTCCTGCTCGACGCGGGCGTGGTCCAACTGCTCCTTCAGCTTCTGAGCCCCGGTGAGCTGTTCCTTCTCCGCCATCCACAGGCCGGTCATGTCGGCCGACTTGGCTTCCAGATCCTCGAGTTCGCCTTGCAGCTTCTCCAGCCGGTCGCGCGACGCCTGATCGCTTTCCCGCTTCAGCGCTTCCCGCTCGATCTTGAGCTGGATGATGCGGCGGTCGAGTTCGTCGATCTCTTCCGGCTTCGAATCGACCTCCATGCGCAGCCGCGAGGCGGCCTCGTCGATCAGGTCGATCGCCTTGTCCGGCAGGAAACGGTCGGTGATATAGCGGTTCGACAGTGTCGCAGCCGAAACGATCGCGCTGTCGGTGATCCGGACGCCGTGGTGAAGCTCGTACTTCTCCTTCAAGCCGCGCAGGATCGAGATGGTATCCTCGACCGTCGGCTCGGAGACGAAGACGGGCTGGAACCGCCGCGCCAGCGCCGGGTCCTTCTCGACATGCTTGCGGTACTCGTCCAGCGTGGTCGCACCGACGCAGTGAAGCTCGCCACGCGCCAGGGCAGGCTTCAGCATGTTGGACGCGTCCATCGCGCCATCGGCCTTGCCGGCCCCGACCAGGGTGTGCATTTCGTCGATGAAGACGATGATCTCGCCGGCTGCCGCCGTGATCTCCTGCAAAACGGCCTTCAGCCGTTCCTCGAACTCGCCGCGATACTTGGCACCCGCCACCATGGCGCCGAGGTCGAGCGCCATCAGGCGCTTGTCCTTCAGGCCTTCCGGCACGTCGCCCTTGATGATGCGCTGGGCCAGACCCTCCACGATGGCGGTCTTGCCGACGCCGGGCTCGCCGATCAGGACGGGGTTGTTCTTGGTCCGCCGGGCCAGCACCTGGATGGTGCGCCGGATTTCCTCGTCACGGCCGATCACCGGGTCGAGCTTCCCGTCACGCGCCGCTTCGGTCAGGTCGCGGGCGTATTTCTTCAAGGCGTCGTAGCCCTGTTCGGCCGAAGCGCTATCGGCGGTGCGACCCTTGCGGATCGCGTTGATCGCCTGATTGAGCGACTGCGCCGTGACGCCTGCCTCCTTCAGGATGCGGGCAGACGGCGAGCCTTCCGCCATGGCGAGCGCCAGCAGCAGGCGTTCCGCCGTGACGAAGCTGTCGCCGGCTTTGGTCGCAAGCTCTTCCGCCGTCTGGAACAGGCGCGCCAGTTCGGGCGCCAGATAGATCTGGCCGGCTCCCGCCCCTTCGACCTTCGGCTGCTTGTTCAGTTCCGCTTCGACGGCGGACAGGGCGCGCGCGGGGTCGCCGCCTGCCGACCGGATCAGGTTGGCGGCCAACCCTTCCTTGTCTTCCAGCAAGGTCGTAAGCAGATGTTCAGGCGTCAGCCGCTGATGGCCGCGCCGCAGCGCCAAGCCCTGCGTGGCCTGTACGAAGCCGCGCGAACGTTCGGTGTACTTCTCGAAATCCATGGTTACACTCCTTGTCGTCCGGTCGCCCGCCAGGCAGCACGACCGCGTTTGACCCACTTGAATGTGCGATCCAGGAGGATGCTGAAACCTATATGGCGAGGGGTATATCGGCGCACAAGCGGTCGGCGGGCGGCAATCGGCGGTCTGCGAAAACAATGTCCGGAACAATGCTGTTGGAGCATCGCCGCCCATCCGGGCATGACTCCTGGGAGAGCCGAAATTTGAAGAAACTGCTGGCACGTACACCCTTGCTCCGCATGGCGCACCTGACGCGCATCGGCTGGCTATCGGTCACCAGACCCGTGACCATGGGAGTGCGGGCGCTGATCCGCGACCGATCCGGTGCCATGCTCCTGATCCGGCACAACTATGTCGGCGGCTGGCATATGCCGGGCGGCGGTGTTGGCCGGGGCGAGACGGTCCATCAGGCGATGGCACGGGAAGTCCGTGAAGAAGTCGGTCTTGAAGTGATCGGCACCGCCCGGATGATGGGCCTCTACGCCCGGTTCCGCCATGGGGCAAGCGACCATGTCAGCGTCTTCGTGGTGGACGAATGGTCGGGCACGCC
>DASQKT010000095.1:0-6211 GCA_035630415.1 Skermanella sp. | reverse complement strand
ACAGAAGAGCAAGGCTTCCATGGCGACCCGTACAGCCGCATCGAATTCCACCAGCGGTTCTTCCGGACGGACCGCCGCCCAGCCGGCCGGGCGTCCAGCGCCCAGGGCCGCCAAGGCCCCCCTGCTGCCGCCGGCATTGCGGGACTTCATCAAGCTGCGGGCGGTCGAGGGCACCGGTCTGGTCCTG
The DNA here is from genome assembly GCA_035630415.1 of Skermanella sp. Classification (GTDB taxonomy): domain Bacteria; phylum Pseudomonadota; class Alphaproteobacteria; order Azospirillales; family Azospirillaceae; genus Skermanella. The sequence continues at coordinate 6,024 of DASQKT010000095.1, read as the reverse complement.
GCGAGCATCGGGCTGCTGCTGATCCTCATGCTGCTGACCTACGAGCGCGGCGATCCGTCTTGGAACACCGCCGTCAATCCGGAAGCCAATCCCAAGATCGGCAATATCCTGGGCTTGCCCGGCGCCTATATCGCCGACCTCCTGATGCAGTGGGTCGGCGTCGCCTCCTACCTGCTGGGCGGCATCGTGATGGCCTGGGGCCTGCGGATCATGAGCCACAGGGGCTTGAGCCGGCTGCCGCTCCGCATCTTCCTGGCGATGATCGGCGTCCTGCTGGCCTCGATCTTCTTCGCCGAGGTGCCGGCCTTCCCCGGCTGGCAGCTCACCCATGGCCATCTCGGCGGGACGGCGGGTGCTATCCTGCTGGCGGCGCTGTCGAAGCTGACCGGCGGGCTGCTGGATATCCTGGACCGTTCGCTGCTCGCCATGATCGCCGGCGGCGTCTCGGCGGTCTCGATCGTCGGCGCGCTCGACCTGTCGCTGCGCGACTGGCGCGACGGCGCCCGTGGCGTCGGCTGGGCGGTGGGTGCGGCGGGTCGCGGCGCCCGCGAGGCCGGCGGCATGGCGGGGGATGCCGCTCGCGGCGCCTCCGACATCATCCGGAGCGCCCCGCGCTTCGGCGGCATCACCGAGTTCATCCGGACCCGCTGGGGCACCGACGACACCGACGAACCGGTGCCCATGGCATCCAAGCCACGGGGCGGCCGGTCTCCAGAGCGGCGGGAGCCCATGCTGGGCGGCCAGGAGGCCAAGCCTGCCGACGGCCGCACCGTTACCGTCGGCGATCCGGACGAGTCCTCCTACGAAGATTCCGGCGACTCCGGGCAGGAGCGTTCGCCCCGGACGGTTTCGGTGGTCACCCCGGCGCCTAAGCCGATGACCGCGCCGCCTCGCGGCAAGACCGCCGGAACGGCGGAGCCGCTCGACCTGCTGCCGCCGACTGATTACGAACTGCCGCCGCTCGACCTGCTTCAGCTTCCCGACCCGTCGGCCAAGCCGAGCATGCTGGATGAGGACGCGCTTCAGCAAAACGCCGTCATGCTGGAAGGCGTGCTGGCCGATTTCGGCGTCCGGGGCGAGATCCAGAAGGTCCATCCCGGCCCCGTCGTCACCCTGTACGAGCTGGAGCCGGCCCCCGGCACCAAGTCCTCGCGCGTGATCGGTTTGGCCGACGACATCGCCCGTTCCATGAGCGCGGTTTCGGTCCGCGTCGCCGTGGTGCCCGGCCGCAATGTGATCGGCATCGAGCTGCCGAACGCCCGGCGCGAGGTGGTCCTGCTGCGCGAGCTGCTGTCCGCCGAATCTTATGAACGGTCCGCCGCCAAGCTGGCTCTCGTGCTCGGCAAGGATATCGGCGGCGCTCCGGTGATCGCCGATCTGGCCCGCTTCCCGCACCTGCTGGTCGCCGGCACCACCGGGTCGGGCAAGTCGGTCGCGATCAACACGATGATCCTGTCGCTGCTCTACCGGCTGCCGCCGGACAAGTGCCGCTTCATCATGATCGATCCGAAAATGCTGGAGCTTTCGATCTACGAAGGCATCCCGCACCTGCTGACCCCCGTCGTGACCGACCCCAAGAAGGCCGTCGTGGCGCTGAAGTGGACGGTGCGGGAGATGGAGAACCGCTACCGCGCGATGTCAAAGCTGGGTGTGCGCAACATCGAGGGCTACAATGCCCGCCTGCGCGAAGCCCGCAAGAACGCGGAGGTCCTGACCCGCCGGGTGCAGACCGGCTTCGACCCCGATACCGGCAAGCCGATCTTCGAGGACCAGCCGATCGACCTGACCGAACTGCCCTACATCGTCGTCGTGGTGGACGAGATGGCCGACCTGATGCTGGTGGCGGGCAAGGACATCGAGGCGGCGATCCAGCGTCTGGCGCAGATGGCGCGCGCCGCCGGCATCCACCTGATCATGGCGACCCAGCGGCCATCGGTGGACGTCATCACCGGCACGATCAAGGCCAACTTCCCGACCCGCATCAGCTTCCAGGTCACCAGCAAGATCGACAGCCGCACCATCCTGGGCGAGCAGGGCGCCGAACAGCTGCTCGGCCAGGGCGACATGCTCTACATGGCCGGCGGCGGCCGGATCACTCGCGTCCACGGCCCCTTCGTCCGCGACGACGAGGTCGAGAAGGTCGTCGGCTACCTGCGCACCCAGGGCGAGCCGAACTACATGGAGTCGATCACCGAGGACGAGGAAGAGTTCCCCGGCGGCGGCTATGGCGACGACGAGGGGGGAGGCGGCGGCCGTCCCGGCTCCGGCGACGAGTTGTACGACAAGGCGGTGGCCCTGGTTCTGCGGGAACGCAAATGCTCCACCAGCTTCGTCCAGCGGCACCTTCAGATCGGCTACAACAAGGCCGCCAAGCTGGTCGAGAAGATGGAGCAGGAAGGCGTCGTCAGTCAGGCCAACCATGTCGGCAAGCGCGAGGTACTGGGGCGGTCCGACGAGATGGACGACCAGTAAAATACGTCTCCTGGGGAAAAGTGGTGATTCGCCCTTTTCCGGTCACACGGATTGAGCATATTGGGGGGCATGAAAGCCATGCTCCGCCCCTTTATGCTCGCCGCCGGCCTTGCCCTGGCCTCGCTGGCATCCGCCCCCCTCGCCACCACCATGGCCCAGGCGGCTCCGGCCGCCGCCAACCTGACGCAGCAGCAGCGGCAGGAGATCGGCCGGATCGAGCAGTATCTCGACGGCGTCAAGACGCTGAAGTCGGAGTTCGTTCAGGCCGGCAACGACGGTTCCCTGGTCAAGGGCACGATCTGGCTGTCGCGGCCCAACAAGATGCGGCTGGAATACGATCCGCCGATCGAGAACTTCGTCGTCGCCGACGGCTGGTTCGTCTTCTACTGGGACGCGGAGCTGAAGCAGCAGAGCAGCGCCCCGATCGGCAGCACCATGGCCGACATCATCCTGCGCGATAATCTCAGGCTCAGCGGCGACATCACCGTCACCGACTTCCACCGCGAGGCCAACGTCATCGAGGTCTCGCTGGTCCAGACCAAGGACCCCGGCACCGGCACCCTGACGCTGGTGTTCGAGGACGGACCGTTGCGGCTGCGCAAGTGGCGCGTGCTGGACCCGCAGGGGCTCACGACCGAAGTGGCGCTGCTCAACCCGCAGGTCGGCGTGACGCTGGACCGCAACCTATTCATCTTCCGGGATCCCTCGATGGGGGTGCGACGTGACTAATCGAAAGTCGCCCGGCGATTCGAGAGAGACTTGGAAATTCCCGGCAACAACCTAGTGTCTCATGCGTTTTGACCCGGTTGACCATAGCTGGGTTTGCCGCGAGGGGCGGCGGACCCAACATGCAGAAGCTTGAGGAGACGCTGTAATGAGAAAATTTCTCGACGCCTGTTCCGGATGCCTGATGGTTGCCGCCGCTTCGGTGGTCATCCTGACGGCTGGCGGCGCCCAGGCTCAGGACGTGGATGCCGGCAAGAAGGTTTTCAACCAGTGCCGCGCCTGCCACGTGCTTGACCAGACGACCAACCGCGTCGGTCCGCATCTTGGGGGCCTGATCGGCCGCAAGGCAGGTTCGGTCGAGGGCTTCTCCTATTCCGAAGCGATGAAGAATTCGGGGATCACCTGGGACGAAGAGCAGCTTGCCAAGTACCTGAAGGACCCCAAAGGGGCTGTTCCCGGCAACAAGATGGCCTATGCCGGCGTCAAGAAGGACGACGATCTGAAGAACCTGATCGCCTACCTGAAGGAAGAAACCGCCAAGTGATCTTCCTCCGGCCCGGCGAGAGGCCGGGCCGACCCATTTTGGGTCTGATTGCCGTTCGCGGCAGGTCGGTTCGTTTCCCGACAACTAAAAGATTTTCCACCTAAAAGATTTTCCACCGGGCCATCGACGCCGCAGCCCATCGGGCGCACCACGCACAGCTTTATACTTGCGAATCCGGTTTATCCGGATGCTCGCTGCCGAGTCCTGATCGGGTTTGATATAATCTCTCAGGTGAGTACCGCATGATCTCGATGTCGGTTGATAAGACATCGATCAATGGAATGTCGTTGAATGACCAATCTGCAAGCCTACCTGCTCCGCAATTTGGAGCGAATAATCTGTATCATAGCGCTTATGATGCTGGCCGGAGCTTTAACTCCCTATTTGTTCGCTTTCCGCTCGGGAGCCGAAATCACGAACCGGGACTTCGCCAGCGAAGTGGATTCGGGAAACATCAAATTTCAGGCCTTTACGCTCGTAATCTACTCGATCGGATTGCTTTATCTTCTAGCGGAGAGAGTCCGGCTGCCGAGGCTGCTTGCCGGCAACTGGGCGCTGCTGGCACTGACCGGCTTCGCGTTGATGTCTTGCCTCTGGTCCTATTATCCGGATGCTTCCTTCCGGCGCGCCTTCGCATTGGTGCTGACAACCACCTATGCCTATTATCTCGTGGTCCGCTATAGTCCGCGCGAATTGATGCAGTTGACCGCTTGGGCGCTCCTGCTGGGAGCGGTTCTCTCGTTCGTACTGGTGGTCCTGTACCCGACCGCATCGATCCACCAAGGCCCGCCACTGGGTGGCAGCTGGCTTGGCTCGTTCGGCCACAAGAACAGGCTTGGCCGGATGATGGCGCTGGGCGTCGTCATTTTCGTCCTGTTCCTGTCCGAGGAGGGCGGCAAATCCCGGTGGTTCAACTGGGCCGGATTGTTGATGTGCGGCTTCATGCTCGGCATGGCTCAGTCGCGGACGGCCTGGGTCACGACGGCGGTTCTGCTGATGTTCATCCCAATGCTGCGCTTTCTGCGCGGCGGCCGCGTGCCCATGTCGCTTCGGGTCGGCAGCCTGCTGATCCTGGGCTTCGCCATAGTCATGGCGGTTACCCAATTCCTGGTCATCGGGCTTGAGGCGATGGGCCGCGACCTGACTTTTACCGGCCGGACCACGATCTGGGGTTACGCGATCATCGCGGGCATGGACCACTCCATGCTGGGGGCCGGTTATCGGGCATTCTGGACGCCTGAAGGAGCCAGTTACGTCTATGCCCGCATCTGGGCCGTGATCGGCAATGGCCACAACGGCTATCTGGACGTATGGCTTGAACTGGGCTTCGTCGGCCTGGGGCTGTTCCTGGTGATGTTCTTTACAGGTATCGGGCGGGCCTATCGGCGTCTGCTCAGCAGTCACGATACCGCCGGGCTGTTCTATATGCTGGTCATGATCTATGCGCTGATCTACAGCTTCACTGAAAAGTTCCTGCTGGAACAGAGCGAGCTGACCTGGGTGCTCATGATGATCACGCTGATCTATCTGACCCCGCGCCGCGCTGCGGCGGTCTACCGCTCCAACGTTCCGGTTCAAGCATACCCGGCGCCGGGTGAATAGCGGGAACGAGACGCCGAAGTCATCGATGGCAGACGGCGGCCCTCTGCGAGTTTCGTGACTCGCAGAGGGCCGCAATCCGGCAGAACCTATAGGCCTCAGGCCGGCCGACGGCCGCGCCCGAGCCGGCGGCCAATAGCCTTCGCCAGCATTCCCAGCACCAGGACGGCAATGAAGACGCCGAAGCTCATGGCCGACACGAAGAGCCACTGCGCCATCTCGAAGCCGCAGTTGCAGACATTGAACAGGTAAGCGAAGACCGCCCCGCCACAGAGCAGGGCGAAGATGAAGTTGATCAAAAACCTTACTCCGTCAGCTCAGGCATGGGCCGCCAGGGCGTAAAGCCTGGCCTCGGTATCGGCCAGCACCCAGCCATCCACCGTGACCGTCCGTCCGGCGCTGAAATCCTCCTGGATGCGGGCGCGCAGCCAGCCATGTACCTGCGCCCGGTCCGGCTCTGCCGTCAGACGGTCGCGCTCCGACCCGAAAATGCCGTCCACCAGCTCCTGCCTGGACAAGCAAAGCTCCGCGCGGCCGTGGCATGCCATGCCGATGCGGCGCACATCGCCGGGGCTGCTGAACATGCTGAGCGCGGTTTTCGCCAGTTCGTGATCGCCGGCCTGCTCAGGGAGAGCGAAGGCCTTGGCGCGGGGCTGGATGGCCATCAGCCCGCCAGCGGCGGC
>DASQKT010000094.1:0-13835 GCA_035630415.1 Skermanella sp. | reverse complement strand
ATTCTGACCCGGCATGTTCCGGCCGGAACCGGCCAGGATTACGCCGGCGCCGGCTATGAGATCAAGGAAACCCTGCCGGCCCTGCTGGCGAAACGGGCGCTCAACCGCGGCATCGAGTCGATGGCCGTTTCGGACGACGAGAAGTTCCTTTACTTCATCATGCAGAACCCGCTGGCGAACCCGGACACCGATGCCTATGCGGTGGCCAGCAATACCCGGCTGTTCAAGATCGAGCGGGAAACCGGCAAGGTCGCGGGCGAGTACCTGTACGTCATGGAGCCGATGTCGGCGTACAAGGGCGAGGAAAAGAAGAAGCAGAGCACGGTCCGGATCAGCGAACTCATGCACCTTGCCGGCGATACGCTGATCGTGCTGGAGCGCACCGAGCAGACCACCAAGCTCTTCCGGATCGACCTTTCGACCGCGACCGATTTGTCGGCCGCCGGCAAATGGGACGATGCCGCGACCTTGCCGTCGCTGGAGCAGATCGATCCGGCAAAGGTCGGCCTGAAGCCGGTGCCCAAGACTCTGGTGCTGGACAGCGCCGACCATAAGGAGCTTCCGGTCAAGATCGAGGGGATGGCCCGGTTCGGCGATGGCGACCTGATGCTGATCAACGATGACGATTTCGGGATCGACGGCAAGCGGACGGCGGTGATGAGGGTGACGGGGGTTCCGCTGGGGCAATGATGCCCGGTGGCGGGTGAGGCGGAAGACGGCCGCTTTGATGGCGGAGCTGTGGCGGGTTTCGGGCATTTGCCGGACCTTGCCAGTCGCGCCTTGCAAGCGGCCGTGCGGCGTGCTTAATCGCACCGAAATAAATTAAAGTGGGGGAAAATGCCGGTCGGCCGCTTATGTCCCTTCACGCGTCTTTCCGCTGAAAAGGAACTTCTCATGTTCGCAAGAGTCCTCCGCGTCGCTGCCGTCTCGCTGGCTCTCGGCGGTGTCGGTTTCACCGCCCAGGCCCAGACGGCGCCAGCTCCGGCGGCGGGATCTCCCGCTGGTGAAGATCCGGTCGTTGCCAAGGTCAACGGTGCGGAAATCAGGCGCTCCGAGGTCACGCGTACGATCGCGTCGCTGCCGCCCCAGGTCCAGCAGATGCCGCCGCAGATGATCTTCCCTGCCGTGATCGACCAGATCATCAACGGCAAGCTGGTGGCAGAGGCCGGCTACAAGGCCAATGTGCAGAACGATCCCGAGGTGGCCGAACGGCTGAAGCGGTCGGAAGAGCGCATCGTCCAGGAACTCTACCTGACCCGCGAGGTCCAGAAGCGCATCACCGCCGAGCGCCTTCAGGAATCCTACAATAAGTTCAAGGAAGAGAACCCGCCGCAGGACGAGGTCAAGGCCAGCCACATTCTGGTCGAGTCGGAAGATGTCGCCAAAAGTATCATCGCCGACATCAAGAAGGGCGGCGATTTCGCCAAGATCGCCGGCGAGAAGTCGACCGACAAGGCGGCTGCCCAGCAGGGCGGCGACCTGGGCTACTTCACCAAGGACCAGATGGTCGAGCCCTTCGCCAACGCGGCCTTCGCGATGAAGCCAGGCGACGTCAGCCAGACTCCGGTCCAGACCCAGTTCGGCTGGCACGTGATCAAGGTGGTCGATCGCCGCCAGAGCACGCCGCCGAGCTTCGAGGAAGTGCAGGAGCAGCTTCGCAGCCAGGTTTCCGAGCAGGTGATCGGCGAGTTGGTCGAAGACCTGCGCGGCAAGGCCAAAGTCGAGCGCTTCCAGATGGACGGCTCGCCGATGCCCGAACTGCCGCCCGCCGGCACCGTCACTCCGGGTTCGGCCGCTCCGGCTCCGGCTCCGGCGCCTGCCAAGAAGTAAGCGTGAGCTTGTAGACCAACTGGCCTGATTAAGAACCGGGAAGACGACGATCACCATGGCAGCTAAAATCTCCCCCCTGGCGGCCGGCGAATTCCCGGCTCTTCCGGTCATTCCCGGCGTCCGGCTGGCGACGGCGAATTGCGGCATCCGCTACAAGGGCCGCGACGACCTGATGGTCGCCATCCTGGACCCCGGCACGACGATTGCCGGCGTCCTGACCCGGTCGCTGACGGCGTCAGCGCCGGTCCACCGCTGCCGCGCCAACCTTGGGGGCGGGGTCGCCCGCGCCATTGTGGTCAATTCCGGCAACTCCAACGCCTTCACCGGCAAGGCCGGCGAAGCTTTCGTCGATGCGACGGTGAAGGCGGCGGCGGAACTGGCGGAGTGCGCTCCTGCCGAGGTGTTCGTCGCCTCGACCGGCGTCATCGGCCAGCCGATCCCGGCCGACGCCATCGCGTCGAACCTGCCGGGACTGGCCGGGTCGTTCGACGAGACGGCTTGGGCGTCGGCGGCCAAGGCGATCATGACGACCGATACGTTCCCGAAAGGATGCACCCGGACGGCATCGATCGGCGGGGTCCAGGTGACGGTCAACGGGTTCGCCAAGGGCTCCGGCATGATAGCGCCCGACATGGCGACGATGCTGGCGTTCGTCTTCACCGACGCCGCCATCCCGGCGCCGGTATTGCAGACGCTGCTGAGTGAGGCCAACGAGAAGTCGTTCAACTGCATCACCGTGGACGGCGATACCTCCACCAGCGACACGCTGCTGGTCTGCGCCACGGGCAAGGCCGGCAATGCGCCGGTGACCGACGCGGGTGCGGCTGATTTGGCCGACTTCAAGATGCAGTTCGAGGCGGTGCTGACCGATCTGGCGCAGCAGATCGTCCGCGACGGCGAGGGGGCGACGAAGTTCGTCACCGTGCGGGTCGAAGGGGCGGACAGCGATCACGCCGCAAAGCGGATCGCACTGTCGATCGCCAATTCTCCGCTGGTCAAGACGGCCATCGCGGGGGAGGACGCCAACTGGGGCCGGATCGTCATGGCGGTCGGCAAGGCCGGCGAGAAGGCGGACCGCGACAAGCTGCGGATTTCCGCCGGTGGCGTGCTGATCGCGGCGGACGGCATGGAAGTGCCGGGCTATGACGAGACGCCCGTCGTGGAGCACATGAAGGGCCAGTACATCGACTTCCTGGTCGAGCTAGGGATCGGTTCCGGTTCCGCAACGGTCTGGACCTGCGACCTGACCCACGGCTATATCGACATCAACGGCAGCTACCGGAGCTGAGGCTTCGGGGCGAGTCGGGCGAGGGGGAATGCGGCATGACTGTGATCCGGACCACGCGCCTGACCCTCCGGCCGTTCGTCGAGAGCGATATCGATGCGGTGGTCGCCCTTTTGAACGACTGGGAAGTTTCCCAGTGGCTGGCGGCGCCGCCGTTCCCCTACCGCCGCGCCGATGCGCGGTTCTACGTCGATCACGTTAGGGCCAACCACGAGGCCGGGGCCGCCACCGAGTTCGCCATCGCCGTGACCGACGGTGACGCGGTGGCCGGTTCCATCGGGCTGAAGCGGACCTGCGGCGATGCCGAGGGTGCCGCGCTGGGATACTGGCTGGGCCAGCCGCACTGGGGGCATGGTTACGCGTCCGAAGCGGCGGCGGTGGTCGTGGCTTATGGTTTCGGCGAATTGGGGCTTCAGTGGATCAAGGCCGAAACCGATCCGGAAAACGAACGGTCGGCCCATGTTCTGACGAAAATTGGTTTCCGTCCGTCGGGGCAGCGCTCCGCCGGGGAGGCGCAGTCCTGTAACCTGCCGACCCGGCGTGGCTCTCTCGTGGTGAATGTTTATGAACTGCTTCGATCCGAATTCAACTCCTGAACCCGGCAAGCCGGTCCTGCTGGTGGTTGCCGTGGCCCTGGTCGACGTCGATGGCCGGGTGCTGCTGGCGCAGCGGCCGGAAGGCAAGTCGCTGGCAGGCCTGTGGGAGTTCCCCGGCGGCAAGGTCCACGAGGGCGAGAGCCCAGAATACGCGCTGGTGCGCGAGCTTCGGGAGGAACTGGGGATCGAGACGGCGGGGAGTTGTCTGGCGCCCTTCACTTTCGCGTCGCACAGCTACGAGAGCTTCCACCTGCTGATGCCGCTATATGTCTGCCGGGTCTGGGAAGGCACGCCCAGGCCGCTAGAGGGCCAGAAGCTGGCATGGGTAAGGCCCAACGACATGGGGCAGTATCCGATGCCGCCGGCGGACAAGCCGCTGGTCGCGATGCTGCGCGACCTGCTGTAATCGCCGGCCGCTGCCGCTGGCCATCGCCGCTTGTCGTGACCGGCGGCGATTTATGGGCTAAGTTCCCGCTCCCTTCGTCCACAGTCTGTTCAGTAGCATCATGACCGCCAAAGTCGGCAACCCACTCTTCCGCGACATGCCCACGACCGTCTTCGAGGTCATGTCGCAACTGGCCCTGAAGCATAAGTCGATCAATCTGGGGCAGGGGTTTCCTGACGACCGTGGCCCGCCCGACGTGCTTCAGGCTGCGGCGGACGCTCTGCTCAACGGCTACAACCAGTATCCGTCGATGATGGGGACGCCCGAACTGCGTCAGGCGGTGGCTGATCACGCCAAGCGGTTCTACGGACTGGACGTCGATTGGGCACGCGAGGTTCTGGTGACGTCGGGCGCTACCGAGGCGCTGGGCGCCTGCCTGTTCGGCCTGATCGAGCCGGGCGACGAGGTCGTGCTGTTCGAGCCGATGTACGACAGCTACCTGCCGATAATCAGGCAAGCGGGTGGCATCCCGAAACTGGTGACGTTGAAGGCCCCGGACTGGAGCTTCACGCGCGAGGACTTGGAGCGGGTGTTCAGCCCGCGCACCAAGGCGCTCGTCATCAACGACCCGCTGAACCCGGTCGGCAAGGTCTACCGTCGCGACGAGCTTGAGCTGATCGGCGAGTTCCTTCAGCGGTTCGACGCCTATGCCGTCTGCGACGAGGTCTACGAGCATCTGGTGTTCGACGGGGCGGCGCATATTCCGCTGATGACGCTGCCGGGGCTGCGGAACCGCTGCCTGAAGGTCGGGTCGGCGGGTAAGACCTTCTCGCTGACCGGGTGGAAGGTCGGCTACGTCACGGCGGCGCCGGAACTGCTTCAGCCTGTCGCCAAGGCGCACCAGTTCATGACCTTCACGACGGCGCCCAACCTCCAGGCCGGCGTCGCCTATGGGCTGGGCAAGGACCGGAGCTACTTCGATGGGCTGGCGTGTTCGATGCAGGCCAAGCGCGACCGGCTGGCGGCCGGCCTGCGCGAAGCGGGGCTGCCGGTGCTTCACAGCGGCGGCAGCTATTTCCTGCTGGCGGACATCTCAGGCGTTGGATTCGACGGCGACGACGTGTCTTTCTGCCTGCACCTGACGGAGGCGGCGGGGGTCACGGCCATCCCCGTCAGCGCCTTCTTCGCGGAGACGCCCGTTCGCAACTACATCCGCTTCTGCTTCTGCAAGCAGGACAGTCTGCTGGATGAAGCTATCGGCAGATTGAAGCGCTATTTCTGAGGCAAATGTATCGGAATTGCGCCATAATTTGGCGGGACCATCCGGCGGGACGCATGATCGTGCGCTCTCCGCCGGTTTTTTATGTCGGCATCAGGGTTTGTTGTTTCATGCGCATGCTGCGTCCGCTTGGGCTAGCCTTTCTCGTCGCTCTGGCTTTTTCGACAGCCGCAAAGGCTCAGGCGCCGGAACCGCCCCAGCCGGCCCAGCCGCCGGAGCAGGCATCGGCACAGTTCGCGGTCACCGGGGTTGACGTGCAGGCGGAGCGGGATACGCCGCAAGCCTGTTTCACCTTCAACCGCCCCCTGGAAAAGTCCCGACTGAACGACTACGCGGCGCAGGTGGAGATTGATCCGCCGATTGCCGTATCAGTGATGGCCCGGAACGATGCCCTGTGCCTGGACGGTCTCAGCCATGGCGCCAAATACACGGTGACCTTGAAGCAGGGGCTTCCCGGAGCCCAGGACGTCAGTCTGTCGGAGCCGGCGCGGTATGAGATCGAGGTGCCGAACCGGAAACCAGCCCTGGCGTTCCGGGGCGCCGGCTATATCCTGCCGCATGTCGGGAGCGAGGGGCTGCCGCTGCGGACGGTCAACGTCAAGCGCACCCGGCTTCAGGTTTTGCGGATCAACGACCGGTCGCTGGTCGAGCAGGTCTATTACGGCCGGATCTCCCATGCCCTGACCGACCTCGACATCGGCGGCATCGTCGAGCGCAGCGGCGAGCAGGTCTGGCAGGGCGAGATGGCGATCGGCGAGCAGCGCAATCAGGTCGTCGTGACGCCGTTCCCGATCGATGCCGCCATCGGCGCGCTCAAGCCCGGCGTCTATATCGCGGTGGCCGGCAACGCCGACCGCGAGGGCGAGAACTGGGAAGCCAAGGCGACGCAGTGGTTCGTCATCACCGATCTGGGGCTGACGACCTTCGCGGGGCAGGACGGCCTGCTGGTGTTCGCCCGCAGCCTTACCACGGCCGAGCCGATGCCGGACGTCGAACTGCGCCTGCTGGCGCGCAGCAACGCCGAGCTTGGCAAGCTCGTTACGGGGCCGGATGGGATCGCCCGCTTCCCGGCGGAGACGATGCGCGGGACCGGCGGCAACGCGCCTCAGGCGGTCTTCGCCTATGGCGCGTCGGGCGATATGGGCTTTCTGGACGTCGCGGCCAGGAGCGAAACGATGGAGGGCGCCGCTGCGGCGCCCGTGGAAGCCAACGGACCGCTCGACGCCTATCTCTATACCGACCGCAGCCTCTATCAGCCGGGGGAAACTGTATTCCTCAGCGGGTTGCTACGCGATGCCGACGCCGTCGCAGTCCAGGGCCGTCCGCTGACGCTGAAGATCCAGCGGCCGGACGGTTTCGAGGTCGATCGGCGGCAGGTCGCCGACACAGGCGGGGGCAGTTATACCTTCGGGCTGGATATTCCGCGCCCGGCTTCGACCGGGCAGTGGTCGGTGACCGCCCATCTGGAGCCGGACGGCGAACCGATCGGCCGCGCCGATTTCGTGGTCGAGGATTTCGTGCCGCCGAGGCTGAGCGTCGGCCTGTCGTCCGACCGGGAATCGCTGGAGCCGGGCGGCGTCGCGGCGCTCAAGGTCGATGGCCGCTACCGTCAGGCGGGAGCCGCCGCGAAGCTGCCGGGCGAGGTGACGATGCTGCTGCGGCCCGCCGGCAATCCTTACCCGAAATACCAGGGCTACCGCTTCGGTCTGGTCCAGGAAGCCCTGGCGCCGGTCAAGGCGGATGCGCCGGGCTTCATCACCGGCCCCGATGGCTCCGCCAAGGTCGAACTGCGGCTGCCTGAACTGCCGGATACGACGCATCAGCTCGAGGCGGTGGTCCAGGGCAAGCTCTACGATATCGGCGGACGTCCCTCGGTCAAGGAAATCACCCTGCCGGTTCGGCATCAGCCGTTCTCCATCGGCATCAAGCCGCGCTTCCAGGGCGATGCGGTGCCGGAAGGGGCGACGGCGGCGTTCGATGTGATGGCGCTGGACCCGGCCGGCAATCCGATCGACAAGCCGGCCCTGTCCTACGAGCTGTTCGAGGAAGACAACGACTACGCCTGGTTCGAGGCCGGCGGCCACTGGGACTACCGGATTCAGGTGAAGGACAAGCGGCTTACCGGCGGCACGATCGCAGTGGCGGGCGAACCACGCGCCGATGCCAAGGCGGCGATCGAGCAGCCGGTCGGTTCCGGCCGGTACCGGTTGGAAGTTTTCGATCCCGGAACGGGTGTCGCCACTAGCGTGCGGTTCTCCGCCGGCTGGTGGGTCAACGCCGCCGCCGGCGACCGGCCCGACCGCGTCGAAGTCGCCGTCATGATGCCGAAATATTCCGGTGGCGAAACGGCCCGCGTTTTCGTGCGTCCGCCCTATCAGGCGCAGGTGCTGGTGACGGTGGCGGACCGTAGGGTCCACCAGACGATGATCAAGCAGATCGGGCCGGACGGCGCGTTCCTGGAAGTTCCGGTCGATCCGCTGTGGACGGCGGGCGTCCAGGTCATCGCGACGGCCTTCGCCCCCGCCGATGCGACCCACAAGGTGGCGTCGCGCCGGGCGGTCGGTACCGGCTGGCTGGCGGTCGATTCGGCGCCCCGCCGGCTCAGCGTCGCGATGACGGTGCCCCAGGACATCGTACCGCGCCACCGGGTTTCGGTACCGGTCAAGGTGACCGGGGCGGAGGAGGGTGCGCAGGTCCGGCTGACGGTGGCGGCGGTGGACGACGCGATGCTCCAGTTGACGGAGTTCGCGGCACCCGATCCGGTGGCGCATTACCTGGGACGGCGGCCGCTGGCGGTCGATGTGCGCGACGTGCGCGGCCGGCTGGTGGAGCAGGATCAGACGGTGCCGCTGCCCCGCGTCAAGCCGGTGGTCGGGGCTGCGGTCCGGCGGCGCGCCGCCGATCCAATGCCGCGCCGGCGGGAAATGACGGCGCTCTATTCGGGCGTCGTGACGCTGGGGCCGGATGGCGCGACGGAAGTCCCGCTCGACATCCCGGACTTCGACGGGCGCCTGCGCCTGATGGCTGTGGCCTGGACGCCGGCCAAGGTCGGCAACGCCGTGGTGGTCGCGACCGTGCGCGACCCGGTGCTGGCCGACCTGTCGATGCCGCGCTTCGTGTCGCCGGGCGATACGGCTCAGGCGACGCTGACGCTGAACGACCGGGGCCAGAAGCCGGGCGACTATGCCGTCAAGGTCAGCACCGGCGGCGCCATAGCGCTTCAGGGCGACGGGCAAGTGACCGTTCCTCCGCTGAAGCCGGGCAAGCCGGTCAGCGTGCCCTTCACCATCACCGGCAACGGCGTTGGGACAGGTTCGGTCAAGGTCGATATCACGGGGCCGGATGGCTTCAGCCTGACGCGGGAATGGCCGATCGGCGTCCGCCGGGTGCAGCCGGCCACGACCCGGCGTCAGGTCGAGCTGATCGAACCGGGAGCCAAGGTCGAGATAGCACCCAATACGGTGCCGGAACTGACGGCGCTTCGGCCTGAGACGGTTAGCGTGATGCTGTCGTTGGGCACTCTTCCCGACCTCGATCTGGCCGGGATGCTGCTGGCGTTGGAAAGGTATCCCTACGGCAGCGCCGAGCAGATGACCAGCCGCTCGATGCCGCTGCTCCAGCTTGCCCCGGTGGCGGCGGAACTGGGCATCGCGTCGGAAGAGACGGTCCGGAACCGCGTACAGCGCTCCATCGACCGGCTGATGACGGTTCAGCGGACCGACGGCGCTTTCGCCATGTGGTCGGCCCAGGGTCCGGCGGAAATGTGGCTGACCGCCTATGTCGTCGATTTCCTCGGACGCGCGCGAGATGCGGGTTACAGGGTGCCGGAGCTGCCGCTGCGGAAAGGCATCGAGTGGCTGAATGCGGTACTCGACAATGCCTGGTTCGACGAGGCCGAACTGGCGGCGCGGGCCTATGCGCTCTACACGCTGGCCGGCGCCAAGGCGATCGACGTGGCCGAGGCCCGGTACTTCCAGGAAACCTGGTGGGCGGCCCTGCCGACGCGGATGGCCCGTGCCCAGATCGCCAGCGCCCTGGCGCGGCTGGGTGACGGCGGACGGGCGGCGGAGGCGTTCAACCAGCTCGAGCGTGCCCGCGAGGAACCGGCGGGGATGCGGGACTTCGGTTCCGACCTGCGGGATCAGGCCGCCGTCGTCGCCCTGCTGGCCGAGAACAACGGCGGCAACCGGGAGCGTCTGGTCACCCAGACCCAGCAGCTCGCTACCATGCTGGCCGATGCGGAAGCGACCAGCACGCAGGAACAGGCCTGGGTGCTGATGGCGTCGGCGGCTCTGGCGGGCAAGTCGGCCGAAATGAAGCTGACCATGGATGGTGCGCCGTTTACGTCCAACAAGCCGGTCTACCGGCGGCTCGATCCCGGCGGCGCCCCGGTCAAGCTCGAGAACGCGGGGCCGGCGCCGGTCTGGCGCACCGTCACGCTGGCCGGAGTGCCGGTCGATCCGCCGTCGGCGGCGTCGGAAGGTTTCCGGATCGAACGCAAGGTACTCGACATGGATGGCAAGCCGGTCGATCCGGCCAATGTCGGGCGAAACCGCATGCTGGTCGTGATCCTGGAGGGCGAAAGCCTGCTAAGACAGGACCATCAGGCGCTGGTGGTGGATATGCTGCCGGCCGGGCTTGAGATCGAGAACGTGCGTCTGGCCGATAGCGGCCAGCTTGGCGACCTGTCATGGCTGGGCACGCTGAGCGCCGTCAACCATGTCGAGTACCGGGACGACAGGTTCGTCGCGGCGCTGGACCTGAAGCCGGATCAGCCGGCGTTCCGGCTGGTCTATCTGGTGCGGGCGGTGACGCCCGGCGACTACGCGATGCCGGGCGCCTATGTGGAGGACATGTACAGCCCCAACCTGTTTGCGCGGGGAGAGGCCGGAAGGCTGGCGGTCGGGGCGGAGTAAGAGAAAACCGGGGGAGCTGGAGGGCCGGGAACCCATCCCGCTCCCGTCCCGTTGGTTCGGCATCACTCCCCAATCGGCAAGGAGATGCCATGGCTGCCAGCATGGACGAGTGCATCCGTAACTGCACCGAGTGTCATATCATCTGCATGAAGACCGTCACCCACTGCCTGGGCGTCGGCGGCAAGCATGCCGATCAGGCGCATATCCGCATGCTGCTGGATTGTGCGCAGATCTGCGCCACCAGCGCCGACTTCATGACGCGCGGCAGTCCGCTTCACCGGCTGACATGCGGTGCCTGCGCCGAAATCTGCCAGCAATGCGCGGACGATTGCGAGCGGATGGCTGGGGGCGACCAGCAGATGCTTCAATGCGTCGAGATGTGCCGGCGGTGCGCCGCGTCATGCCGGGACATGGCGGCGTAACGAAGCGGTTCAACAGGGCGTGGGTTCAACAGGGCGTGATTGCTCTTTCACGCCCTCCCGCGTCCACTCGACCTGCGGCGCGAGGCGACGAAAAGCATCGCCGCCAGCGTCGCGATACCTGTCCCGATCCCGATCGACAACACCACGGCAATCCCTATCGTCGCGGTGCCGATGAGAACGAGCAATAGGAGCCATACTCCCAACGCCACGATAGCGCGGTCGGACATCTAACACCCCTGTACCTGTCTCCCCTTTGGGCGAACTATAGGCCGCCAAGGGGAAGGTCCGCGCGTGGCAAGCTGTCGCTGGGCAGGTATTGGTTTCTTTTTTATAAAATTCAAATAAAAACTCTTGTGTTGAAACATACCTGCCTGGCCCCATATAGCCCGCGACTTTTCGAACAAAATCAACAGTCAGCGGCGCCGGAGGGGCATCATGAAACTCGCGGAGGAAGTCCGCCGATGCTGAGGGCTATTCTCGGCATCTTTATCTGGTCGCTACTGGCACCAATTGTCGCACGCAGATTGCCTCACGTCGCGGGATGGGTCCTGGCAGTGGTGCCGGCGGCATTGACTTTCTGGTTCGCGGGGTTCGTTCCTGAAATCGCATCGGGCGGCGCGGTGCGCGAGGTCGTGGCCTGGATACCGGGGCTGGGCGTCAACCTGTCGTTCTACCTGGACGGACTGAGCCTGACCTTCGCCCTGCTGATCTGCGGCATCGGCACGCTGATCGTGGTCTATTCCGGCGGATACCTGCACGGCGACCCGATGCTGCCGCGCTTCTTCCTGTTCATCCTGTCCTTCATGGCCTCGATGCTGGGGGTCGTGCTGGCGGACAACATCATTTCGCTGATCGTCTTCTGGGAACTGACCAGCGTCACGTCCTTCCTGCTGATCGGCTATCTGCACGACAGCGCGCAATCGCGCCGCTCCGCCTTGCAGGCGCTGCTGGTGACCTCGATGGGCGGGCTGGTGATGATGGCGGGGCTGATCCTGCTGGGACTCACCGGCGGCTCGTTCGAACTGACGGAACTGGTGAGCAAGGCCGGGATGCTGAGCGAGCACCCGTATTACCTGGCGATCCTGATCCTGATCCTGACCGGAACCTTCACCAAATCGGCGCAGTTCCCGTTCCATTTCTGGCTGCCCAACGCGATGGACGCGCCGACCCCGGTCAGCGCCTATCTTCACTCCGCCACCATGGTCAAGGCCGGCGTCTACCTGATGGCGCGGCTGGCGCCGACGCTGGGCGGGACGGAGGTCTGGACGGTGACGCTGGTGTCGTTCGGCGCCGTCACCGCTTTGCTGGGCGCTGTCCTGGCGGTCAGGCAGACTGATTTGAAGCGCATCCTGGCCTATACCACCATCACGGCGCTGGGCCAGTTGACGATGCTGATCGGCATCGGCGGCACCTATGCGATGGAGACCTTCACCGTCTATCTGCTGGCCCATGCCTGCTATAAGGGCGCGCTGTTCATGGGCGTCGGCGCCGTCGATCACGAGACCGGCACGCGCGACGTGACGCAACTCGGCGGGCTGCTGCGGCTGATGCCGGTCTCTGCGGCGGCCATCGGTCTGGCGGCGCTGTCGAACGCCGGCCTGCCGCCATTCCTGGGGTTCATCGGCAAGGAGTTCATGTATTCCAGCACGGTCGGAATGAGCACTGCCGGGCTCGGTGAGGGAGAAATGGCGCTGCTGGGCTGGCTGGCTACCGCCGCCATGGTGGCAGCAAATGCCCTGATGATCGTGACGGCGGGGCTGGTGTTCGTGAAGCCGTTCCTGGGGCGGCGGACCGAAGCGGTGGACGGCGTCCACGAAGCGCCGGTCAGCCTGTGGCTGGGGCCGGTCGTGCTGGCGGGCATCGGTCTGGGGCTGGGGGTCTTCAACGGCGCGCTGGAGCGCTGGTTCGTGGCGCCCGTGGCCGCGTCGCTCGCGGGCGCTCCGGTCGATGTCCACATCTATCTGTGGGGCGGCTTCACGGTGCCGCTAGCCCTGAGCGCCGTCACGGTGGCTCTGGGCGTCTGGATGTATGTTGGATGGCCTCGGGTCAAGGCGGCGCTGGACGGGGCCGCAAGGGCGCTGGGATGCGACTCGGATCGCGGCTGGGACGAGATCCTGACAGGGCTGGTCAGAGTCGCATGGTTGCAGACGCGGGTGATCCAGTCGGGCTATCTGCGCCACTACATCATGTTCACGATCGGCTTCGCGACGCTCGCGGTGGGCGGAACGATGGTGTTCAAGGAGGCCCTGGTCGCCCCGTCGGTCGCGGCGGCGCTGGGGGCGCCCTATGCGGCCTGGGCACTGTCCGCGATCGTGCTGGCCGCGACAGTGGCCGCCGTAATGGCGGAATCGCGGCTGGTCGCGATCCTGTCGCTGGGCGTGGTCGGCGTCGTGATCGCCCTGATCTTCCTGCTGTACGGCGCTCCGGATGTCGCGATCACCCAGTTCATGGTGGAAACGCTGGTCGTCATCATCGTGGCCTTGGTGCTGGCTCGGCTGCCGCGCCTGACCGCCTTCGCACGGCCGAACCGGCGGAGCGCTGTCCGTGACGGCGTCATCGCGGTCGCCTTCGGCGCCGTCGTGACGGCGGTGATGCTGGCCGTGATCGACCTGCCGACTCCCCTGTACCTGAGCGAGTATTTCGCCGAGCGGAGTTACACCGAAGGCTTCGGCCGGAATGTGGTCAACGTGATCCTGGTCGATTTCCGGGCGATGGACACGCTGGGGGAAATCCTTGTCGTGGCGACCGCCGGCCTCGGGGCCTTCGCGCTGCTGAAGGCCCGGCCCAGGCGGAAACCGCCCGGAGGCGAGATACAGCCCGAGACGGAGAACCGGTCATGATGGACAGCCTGATCCTGAGGACGGCGACCCGGCTGCTGCTGAGCCTGATGCTGCTGTTCTCCTTCTTCATCCTGCTGCGCGGCCATAACGAGCCGGGCGGCGGGTTCATCGGCGGGCTGATCGCCGCCAGCGCTTTCGCGCTGCACTCGATTGCCTTCGGTCCCAGGGCGCTGCGCGACCTGCTGGTGTTCGATCCCCGCTCGATCGCAGGAAGAGCTGGCTCAGGAAATCTGAACATCGGGATAAGTGGAGTTTCTGCCTGAAAGCGGCCAGTATGCGTGC
>DASQKT010000093.1:0-3675 GCA_035630415.1 Skermanella sp. | reverse complement strand
AAATCCAACGGTCGCGGCAAGCGCCGCTCGTACAGCCAGTTATCGGAGATCAACGTCACGCCTTTCGTGGACGTGATGCTGGTGCTGCTGATCGTCTTCATGGTGTCGGCGCCGCTGATGACGGTCGGCGTGCCGGTCGATCTGCCGAAGACGGCGGCGCCGTCGCTGCCGGCCGACAACAAGCCGCTGTTCATCTCGATCGATACGCAGAACCGCATCTACGTCCAGGAAACCCAGGTCGAACTGGACAATCTGGTGCCGCTGCTGCGCGCGATCACCGAGAACAACCCCGAGGCCCGCGTGCTGGTGCGCGGCGACGCGAAGATCCAGTACGGCACCATGCTTCAGGTCATGGGTACGATCAGCGCCGGCGGGTTCACCAAGGTCGGACTGGTCGCAGAGTTGCCGCAACCCAAAGCCGCGGCACGATAACAGCATGCGCAACGGCATCCTCTTCTCGGCGGTGGTCCACGTGGCGGCGATCCTGATCGCCGTCCTGGGCCTGCCGTTGATGCAGAAGCCTATCGAGATCCAGGACACGATCCCGATCGAAATTGTCGATGCCGGCGAATTGGCGGGACCCCAGGTAGACAAGACCCCTCCCGCGCCGCCCCGGCCGCCGCAACAGAAGCCGGCGCCGGACCCGGTACCGGAGCCGCCGCAGCAGATGGCCCAGGCCGACCCGCCGCAGCCGGTCCCGGTTCCGCCGCGCCCGCCCGAGCCGCCGAAGGTTGCCGAACCGCCGCCGGCCCCGCGTGAGGCCGCACCGCCGCAGCGCCAGCCGGAACCGCCTCCGCCGCCCCGGCCAACTCCGCCGCCGCCAGCCCCGACACCGCCGCCGCCCAAGGCTCCGGAACCGGAGCCGCGCAAGCCCGAACCTCCGAAGCCGGAGCCGCCGAAGCAGGAGGCCCCGAAGCCGGAACCTGCGCCTAAGCCGGAACCTGCGCCTAAGCCGGAACCTCCGAAACCGGAACCGCCCAAGCCTGAGCCACCTAAGCCTGAGCCGAAGGAAGTGAAGAAGCCGGAGCCGCCCAAGCCTGAACCTCCCAAGCAGGAGGTGAAGAAGCCTGAGCCGCCGAAGCCCGAACCTCCGAAGCAGGAAGCCAAGAAGCCCGAGCCGCCGAAGCAGGAGCCGAAGAAGCCGGAAGCGGAGAAGAAGCAGCCGGATACCAGCAGCGATTTCGCCAGCGTCCTGAAGAACCTTCAGAAGCAGCCGAAATCGGAACCTTCGGCGGCGCCGTCGTCACCGTCCACGTCTTCCCAGCCGCAGCGTCAGCAGCAGGCGGCTTCGTCGCAGCCTGCGTCCAACTCGGCCCCGAAACTGGCCGACAAGCTGACTTCCAGCCAGGAGGACGCCGTGCGCAAGACGGTCGAGGCTTGCTGGAACGTCGATCCAGGGTTGGCGGGCATTCGCGATATCACGGTGGAGATCCGCTTGCAGATCGACAGGTCCGGCAAGGTCATCAGGACCGAGGTCGTGGACAAATCGCAATTGAGCAATCCAACATATCGTACCGTGGCGGAATCCGCTCAGCGTGCTCTGATGAACGGTCGCTGCAACCCTCTGCCGCTTCCTCCGGACGGCTACGAATTCTGGAAGGACGCCGTCTTCGTCTTCAGCCCGCGCGACATGCTGCGCGGCTGAGGACGCCGGGCGGTAACCCGTCTTGATGATGCCACGATCGCGGTGCCCTCTTGTGCCTTTGAAAAGGCGCATCCCGAGGGTGCCGCTCTCGGAAACAACGATGATGAACAAGGCATGACTCGATCATGATTGCATACCCGTTCCACCTGATCCTGCTTGCCCGCCGTCTGGCGCTGGCCGTATTGATCGTCACTCTCGCCGGGATCACCGGCGCCCGTGCCGAGCTGCGGCTGGACATCACCCGCGGCCGGGTCGAGCCGATGCCGATCGCGATCTCCACCTTCTATGGGCAGGGCGGCCAGGAGAATCAGGTCGGCCGCGACATCGCGCAGGTGGTGTCGGCCAACCTCGAGCGGTCCGGCCTGTTCCGGCCGCTCGATCCCAAGGCGCTGATCCAGGACCCGGCTTCCCTGCACAACCAGCCCCGATTCGCCGACCTGAAGGTCATCAACGCCCAGGCGATGGTCAGCGGAACGGTCCAGGCACAGGCCGATGGGCGCCTGCGGGTGGAATTCCGCCTGTGGGATGTGATCGCCGAGCAACAGATGACCGGCCTCGCCTATTTCACGGTGCCGGAAAACTGGCGGCGGGTCGCCCACATCATCTCCGATGCGATCTACAAGCGGATCACCGGCGAGGAGGGCTACTTCGATACCCGCATTGTCTATATCTCGGAGAACGGACCGGCCGACAAGCGGATCAAGCGGCTGGCGATCATGGACCAGGACGGTGAGAACCACCGTTTCCTGACCGATGGCCGGACGCTGGTGCTGACTCCCCGCTTCTCGCCCTCCGCGCCGGAAATCACCTATCTGTCGTATTTTAACAACAAGCCGCGCGTCTATCTCTTCAACATCGACACCGGACGGCAGGAAGTACTGGGCGACTTCCCCGGCATGACTTTCGCGCCGCGCTTCTCGCCTGATGGCAACAAGGTCATCATGAGTCTGGCGACGGGCGGCAACACCGACATCTACACGATGGACCTGCGCACCCGCCGGGTCGAGCAGTTGACCAACAGCCCGGCCATCGACACCTCGCCGTCATACTCGCCCGACGGGCAGCGGATCGTGTTCGAGTCGGACCGCGGTGGTACCCAGCAGCTCTATGTCATGGATGCAAATGGCGGAAATCCGACGCGGATCACGTTTGGACAGGGCCGCTATGCAAGCCCGGTATGGTCGCCGCGCGGCGACCTGATCGCCTATACCAGGATCAACGGAGGCCGCTTCTCGATAGGAGTGATTCGGCCCGATGGCACCGGCGAACGCACTCTGAGCGAGGCATTCCACGTGGAAGGACCGACTTGGGCGCCGAATGGCCGCGTTCTGATGTTCTTCGGCGAACGTCCCAGCGGAGAGGGGAATCGCAGCAGAATCGCGCGTTTGCACAGCATTGATCTCACTGGTTTCAATGAGCGCGAAGTTGTCACACCGTTGGACGCATCCGATCCCGCTTGGTCGCCCTTGATTCCTTAGCGGTAACCATTTATTTTCGCACTGCACGATCGACGCTAAGGTTAGACAGTCGGGAGTTCGGAAACTTTCGGTGGACTGGGTTTCGGTGGACTGGGTGTAGTTTAGCGTCGGCCCGTTCGCTCTTCCGTATTTTATATCGTGTGTCGCTGTAGGGGGTTTTTGAGATGCGTTTGAAGGTTCTGAGCCTGTTGGCTGCGGTTGTGCTGGTCGCCGCGTGCGAATCCACTCCGCAAAATGACGGCTCGGCCGGTGCCGGCGGTGGGGCTTCCGCTGGTGCGGCGTCCGTCCGGACTGGTCCGGCTCCGGGTTCGCAGGAAGATCTGGTCGTCAATGTCGGCGACCGCGTGTTCTTTGGTTTCGACAAGTTCGACCTGTCGCCGGAGGCTCGGGCAACCCTGGACCGCCAGGCTTCCTGGTTGACCCAGTATCCGCGCGTCACCGTGACCGTCGAAGGTCACGCCGACGAGCGCGGCACGCGTGAGTACAACCTCGCGCTGGCCGAGCGTCGCGCCAACTCCGTCAAGAACTACCTCCTGGCCAAGGGCGTCGACG
>DASQKT010000092.1:0-3656 GCA_035630415.1 Skermanella sp. | reverse complement strand
CGGGAGTTGCGGTCTTCGCCCTTCGGCGGAATGGCCCGCCGCCCGCCGCGCGCGGCGCGAAGGCGCGGGAGGAAACGTCGCCCGGCATTTTCATGTCGCCGGACGCGAGATCGTCGTCGATCCTGCCGTGCAACTGAACATAACGGTCCCAGGCGCGAGCCTTGCCAAGGATCGGCACCCATCCGGCGTTGGGACCGCTTGTCATGCCGGCGGTGACCGATCCCGGCGCCAACTGGCGCACCAGCATCTGAAGTGTCGCCTGGGTGGCGGCCAGCAGGCTTACCTGATGTGCCTTGATATCGTCGAATGCCTGGCCGACCGCCCGTTCGGCCGGCAGGAAGCCGGCAACGTCGTTCATCATCAGCGTCCGCAGGGCGGCGTTCAGGTCCATCGGAAACTTCAGCGCATTGTTGTCCAGTCGGGCGATCATCGTCCGCTCGGCCCCGAATTCCTGCTTGGCTTCCGAGCGTGCGACCAGCATGTCGTGGAGATTGCCGACCGCTATGCGGAAGGCGTGCGCCATGCGGCTCATCACTTCGACAAGGCGATCGTCCGGTACGTCGCCGCGTGTCAATCCGCAGATGCTGAGCATCGCATCGACCGCTTTGGATGCCGGGTCTTCAGCCGGCTTGTCGATGAGGCTTGGCTCGGAACCGGCAGCCGGTGGAGGCCGGTCGATCCTTCCGATGTCGCGGGGCGGCGTTTCAGTGGAAAACTCCCAGTCGTCCGGAATCCGCTCGTGCCCGACGACGGGTGCGACGAAGGCCGAAGCTTCCGGCCGCAGGTGGTCGGCGAAGGTGTTCCTGGCTGCGGCGTCCCGGAAGGTCATGTCTTCGGCCGGCTCTTCGTCGTCGTCGTCGAGCGGCCACATCGATTGCGCCGGGCCGGGGAATGACGGTTCAGAAACAGCCTCGACGTCCGGAGCTACGGGCGGAAGGTCGGGTTCTTCCAGGGCTGACAGCGGCACCGGCGCCTGTACCGAGACGACATGAAGGGCGAACATGCCGATTCGGATCAGGTCGTCGGCATCCAGTGGAAGATGCTTGTCAGGTCCGATCGCGACGGTGTCGTCATTGAGGAAGGTGCCGTTGCGGCTGCGGTCGGACACCGTGTATCCCCGGTCGATCCGTTCGATGCGGCAGTGCTCGGTCGAAATGCCCCGCTGTTCGTCGCTCAGGACGAGGTCGTTCTTCTCGTCGCGGCCGACCGTCAGCCGGTCGTCGATCTCGATCAGCTCGGGCAGGTCCGATCCACGGTACCGGATCGTTCCCGGCCCCTCGACGCGCAAGACCAATGGCATGGGTTCGTGCCTCCACGGATGGGACGGATGAGCGGGGCAAATGGGCAGAGGAATGGACCAATCGCGGCGCTCAATCGCCGCGGATCGCCCACAGGGTCATTTCGAGGTTGGGAAAATCACCCGCGACATGCAGGGCCAGACCGCCGGAAGTCTGCATTTCCTTCCAGAAGGCGCTGTTCCGGTCGATCTCGAAATAGGTCACGCCGACATGGAACGGGATCTGGCGGGGCGCCACCGGAAGCGGATCGACGACCATTCCCGGCAAAGCCACATTGACCAGTTCCTTGATCCTTTCGACCGGGCCGATCTTCACCTGGGACGGGAAGGCGCGGCGCAGCCGCTCCGCTTCGACATCGGCGCGTACCGTCAGGACGAAGGCCGAGGTCCGGAACAGGCTCCTGTCGTTCACTTCGGCCAAGTGAATCCCATACCTGTGCTCACGGAGCGGAACCTGGATCGCCGTCTGCTCCAGGACGGTGTTCAGCGACTGGCGAACCGACTGGATGACGGGCTGGAACGTCGCCGCCAGATCCTCGTGCCGGTATGTCGGATATGAAGGCGTCCGCTTGTCCGAGCGGGCATATGTCGCAAGCTCGCCGGCAAGCTGAACCATCAGGCCGTACAGCGTCTCGGGATGCACCGTTGAACTCCGACTCAGATGAGCGAAGGACGGTTCGTGACGGTTGATCATCTGGAGCATCAGGAAATCCGTGATTTCCGCGACGCCCTTGGTCCCGGATTGCGAGACCCGAGCCGCCAGGGCTTCGCCACGGTGATGGAGCAGGCCCTCGATCTCGGTCACGTAGCTGGCCAGTACCGATGAGCAGGCGCTGTCGAGCACCGGAGCAACGAAGCTTTCGTCGAGAACGACCTGATGGTCGGCGCGGACCTCGATCAGGCGGAGGATCGGCATGGAGATGAAACCCGTCCGTTCGGCGCCTTCGGCGATCAGCCGGAAGCGCAGGCGGCCGATGTCGATCGCGACCTGCTCCCGTTCTCCGGCATTGCCGTCGGCGAGATCCTGTTCGGCGACCGTGTAGCGGGTGACGACTTCATCTCCGGTCCTGGCATCCGCTTCGGCGGCGCCCGGCTGATAGGCCGGCAGCGCCAGATGGATGACCGCGTTGCGCAGGTTGCCGGGGGGAGCAAAGGGGGCCGGCTGGTCGGCTTCGTCGGGGATGGCGAAAGGCGTGCCGTCCTCCATGACGCCGGCTGCATACTCGATGGCGATCTTGCCGAGGCTCAGCAGTTCACGGTTGATCCGAACTTCGGTGAACCCCCAGCCGTAACCACGCAACGCCTGGGTCCGGCCGCGTACGAACTTCTCCATGTAGCGATCGGCTTGCTGAAGGTGCTGCGGCCGCAGGAACAATCCCTCCGACCAGATGACCTTGTTGTTCCACGACATTCGCGCGGCCCGCCTATTGTGGACTTGTTGGAACCTGGATTTGATGGCCTCAACATAGACAGGTCCGGGCTTGTTCTTCCATGCGTTGAAGTAATAACGATATTCGTCAATGTAATTCAGGGTCATTTCATTGCAGGCATATCGATATGCCATTCCCGTATGACGACTTATCTCAGGTGATGACTTAATAATCCCGGCATGCAGTGTCGAACGACGATCCGATCGGCATCGCTGGAGTATCGCAAGCCTGGAAGGCGAAAGATGCGGAGCGCTGATTATGCGGAATTGCTTGAGCCCATCGACGGAGCATCCCTGTGCGGTGAGCCCCTGGACTACGATCCGGGTTTCCTGGAGTTCGAACGCGCCACCCGTGCCGGCCCCGAGCGGCAGGCCGGCGACCAGACCGTGGCCGGGGAAACGCAGGACTGGCGGCATGTCGCCGAACTGGGGTTCGAACTAGCAGGGCGCAGCAAGGATATCCGCATCGCGGTCGCCCTGGCTCGTGCCTGGCTCGCTATCGAGGGGTTCGCCGGACTTGCCGGCGGCCTCTCGCTGATTGCCGGCTATCTGGACGGCTATTGGGACGAACTGCACCCGGCTCCCGACGCGGATGACGGGGGCGATCAGACGATACGCCTGAACGCGCTTGCCAACCTCCGTGATGCCGCCGGATTGCTGGCCGAAATCCGGCGGATTCCGCTTGCCGCCGCCCGTGGTGTCGGAAGCTTCGCCTTCAACGACTGGCAGGCGGTCCGGCATGGCAACCCGGATGGCGAAGGTCCGACGCTGGCTCAGGTCGAGGGAGCGTTCGGCGAGACCGGTCCGGCGGCGCTCGACGAGGCGAGCGCCGCGATCGCATCCTGCCTCGCCTCGCTGGCCGCCATCGAAGGCAGCATCCGGACCCATGTCGGACCGGGCGACACGATCCGGCTGGACCCGCTGAAGGAC
>DASQKT010000091.1:0-13668 GCA_035630415.1 Skermanella sp. | reverse complement strand
TCCAGCCGCTATGTTGCGGGGCATGGCCGATGAAGCATCCCCCAGCGCGCCGACGCGCGATCCGTCCGTTCCGCCCGCCCCCGGCGCGGCGCGTTCCTCCACGCCGGAGCGCGGCGAGGCGCCTGAAGCCCGTTGGTTCGGCTTCCGCGAGGTCGATCCCAATGCCAAGGCGCCGATGGTGCGTCAGGTGTTCGACAGCGTCGCGACCAACTACGACGTGATGAACGACCTGATGTCGGGCGGCATCCATCGGCTGTGGAAATCGACGCTGATCGAGATGATCAAGCCGCGTCCGGGCATGACGCTGCTCGACGTGGCCGGCGGTACCGGCGACATCTCGTTCCGCTTCCTGGATGCGGCGGGCGGCGGGGCCAATGCCTTCGTCTGCGACATCAACGAGCAGATGATCCTGGTCGGGCGCGACCGCGCCATCGACCGGGGCGTGCTGGACGGCGTCGACTGGATCGTCGGCGATGCCGAGAAGGTGCCGCTGAAGAGCAGGTCGGTCGATGTCTACACCATAGCCTTCGGCCTGCGGAACGTGACCCGGATCGACGCGGCGCTGGCCGAAGCCCGCCGCGTGCTGAAACCGGGCGGGCGTTTCTTCTGCCTGGAGTTCAGCAGGGTTGTCCTGCCGGTCCTGCGCGACATCTATGATCAATACTCCTTCACCGTCCTGCCCCGGCTGGGGCAGATGGTGGCCGGCGACCGGGAGGCGTACCAGTACCTGGTCGAGAGCATCCGCCAGTTCCCCGATCAGGAAAGTCTGGTCGGAAGGATCGAAGCGGCCGGGTTCGGTCAGGTGCGCTACCGCAACCTGACCGGCGGAGTCGCCGCGATCCATTCCGGCTGGCGGCTCTGATTCCTTTTCCTGAACCGGTTCAAAAGTCCCGATGATCCGCACGATCCGCAACCTTGCCCGACTGATCGTGATCATGCGCACGCTCGGCCGCCACGACGCGCTGTTCTTCCATGAATTGCGGGATGTGGTGCCGGGCGTGGCGACATTCGCCCGCCTGATCTCGGCGAAGAACGTTCCGGGAAGGCCCGGCCAGCGGCTGGCCGCCGCACTCCGCGACCTCGGCCCCAGCTTCATCAAGCTGGGCCAGATCCTGTCCACCCGCTCCGATCTGGTGGGCGAGGCCATTGCCGCCGATCTGGCCGAGTTGCAGGACAAGCTGCCGCCCTTCCCCGCCGAAGAGGCCCGCCGCATCATCGAGGCGGAACTGGGCCGCCCGATCGACGAGCTTTACGAGAGCTTCGATGAGAAGCCGATCGCCGCCGCCTCGATCGCCCAAGTCCATTTCGCCATCATCGCGAAGCGCCCGGACGGCGCCGACCCGCGCGGCGACTACGCGCGCGGCCATGACGGACGGGGAGAGCCGAACGACCCGCGTTCCCGCGAGGTCGCGGTCAAGGTGCTGCGGCCGGGAATCGAGCTGGCGTTCCGGCGCGACCTCGACCTGTTCCGCTGGCTGTCGGAACTGGCCCTGACGGTCCAGCCCAGGCTGAAGCGACTGCGGCCGGGTGAGGTGGTCCAGATCTTCGCCGACACCGTGCGGATGGAAATGGACCTGCGGATGGAGGCGTCGGCCGCATCCGAGCTTGCCGACAACTTCCGGGGCGACGACGCCTTCAACGTGCCCAGGGTGGACTGGGACCGTACCAGCCAGCGCGTGCTGACGCTGGAGCGTATCCGGGGCATCAAGGTGGACGAGGTCGATCGCATCCGGGCAGCGGGCTTCGACCCCGACGACGTACTGGCGCAGGCGTCATCGTCGTTCTTCAATCAGGTCTTCCGCGACGGCTTCTTCCATGCCGACCTTCATCCCGGCAACCTGTTCGTCAACGAGAGCGGCAACATAGCGCCGGTCGATTTCGGCATCATGGGCCGGCTGGACCGCGCCACCCGCTACTATCTGGCCGACATGCTGCTGGGCTTCCTGAACGGCGACTACCGCCGGGTGGCGGAGGTTCATTTCCAGGCCGGCTACGTCCCGGCCCATCAGAACATCGAGAACTTCACCCAGGCCTGCCGCGCCATCGGCGAGCCGCTGCTGAACAAACCGCTGCACGAGATCTCCATCGGCCGCCTGCTGGCCCAACTGCTGGCGGTGACCGAACAGTTCGAGATGGAGACCCAGCCGCAGCTTCTGCTGCTTCAGAAAAGCATGCTGACGGCGGAAGGCGTCGGCCGCGCGCTCAACCCCGACATCAACATGTGGGAGTTGGCGCGTCCGCTGATAGAGGACTGGATGCGGGAAAACCGCGGTCCTGAAGCCCGCGTGGTGGACGAGTTGGAAGGCGTCATGAACGCGCTACGCACCCTGCCCAGGGTCGTGAAGGCGACGGAGACCGCCGCCAACATGATCGTCGAAGGCGGCCTCAGGCTTCACTCCGAGACGGTGAGGGAACTGCTGGACGGTTCCGTTCGCCGGCGCCAGCGGATGATGTGGTCGATGTGGCTGGCCACCATGGCGGTGCTGGCCCTGCTAGTGCTGGCGGCACGCTGAGCGGCAGCCCATCTCACGTAACAAAGCCGGCATGTGCCGGTCGTCACTTCCCCCATGGCGACGGCGGTGGCAGGATGCGCGCAAGCACCAGCATATCCTTTCCGCAGACACCCGGCTGACCCCCATGTCCGATCCCAAATTCGATTTTCCCATCCTCGACGGCAAGCGCATCCTGCTGATCATCTCCGGCGGGATCGCGGCCTATAAATGCCTCGACCTGATCCGGCGGCTGAAGGAACGCGGGGCCACGGTGCGGTGCATCCTGACGGAGGGCGGGTCGAAGTTCGTGACGCCGCTGTCGGTAGCGGCCCTGTCGGAGGAGAAGGTCTATACCGACCTGTGGTCGCTGACCGACGAAGCGGAGATGGGGCATATTCGGCTGTCGCGGGAAGCCGACCTCGTTGTCGTAGCTCCCGCCAGCGCCAATATCCTGGCGAAGATGGCAGCGGGGATAACCGACGATCTGGCGACCACTGCCCTGCTGGCGACCGACAAGCCGGTCATGGTGGCGCCGGCCATGAACATCATGATGTGGTCCCACGCCGCGACCCGCGCCAATATCGCGACGCTGGAGCAGCGCGGCGTCGTCCGGATCGGTCCCGGCGTCGGCGACATGGCCTGCGGCGAGACCGGCAGCGGCCGGATGAGCGAGCCGATGGAGATCCTGGCCGCCATCGCGGGCTTCTTCCAGAAGACGGAGTCGCCGACCCATAGGCTGGAAGCACTCGGCCCCCTGCGCGGCTGGCGAGCGCTGGTCACCAGCGGACCGACGCATGAGCCGATCGACCCCGTCCGCTATATCGCCAACCGCTCTTCCGGCAAGCAGGGGCACGCCATCGCAGCTGCCTTGGCGCGGCTGGGCGCTGCGGTGACCCTCGTCAGCGGGCCGACACAGGAGCCGGTTCCAGCCGGCGTCTCCATCGTTCAGGTCGAGAGTGCGCGCGACATGCTGGCCGCTTGTCAGGACGCGCTGCCGGTCGATGTCGCGGTCTGCGCCGCAGCAGTCGCCGACTGGCGGGTCAAGGCCACGGCCTCGCAGAAGCTGAAGAAGGAAGGCGGCAGCCTGCCGGCCCTGGAACTGGCCGAGAACCCGGATATCCTCGCCACATTGTCGCGGGCCGGGCGGAACCGTCCGGCCCTGGTCGTGGGCTTCGCCGCCGAGACGGAGAAGGTCGTCGCCCATGCCCGCGCCAAGCTGGCGCGCAAGGGCTGCGACTGGATCGTCGCCAATGACGTCTCGCCGTCCAGCGGGACCTTCGGCGGTACGAACAACACGGTCCACCTGCTGCGCGGAGATACGCTTGAGGACTGGCCGCCGCTGTCGAAGGAGGAGGTCGCCCAGCGTCTGGCGATGGCGATAGCCGAGCATCTGGTCGGAACGGGCTGACCTTTTTTCAAATTCCGGCCTCATTCTCCTGTTACATTGTGTGATATATGCGCTATCTACAGCGCATAACCATCACCTGTGGCGACCCCCGTATCTTGTCCAGCACTGAAGCCCCGACCCATTCTCAGCCCGATCTGACAGTCAACATCGTCCGCCTGCCCCATGCCGACGGGCTGTCGCTGCCCGGCTACGCGACCGATCACGCCGCCGGCATGGATCTGGCCGCGGCCGTCACCGATCCGGTCGTGCTGGCGCCGGGCGCCAGAGCCCTGATCCCGACCGGCATCGCGCTGGCGCTTCCCGCAGGGTTCGAGGCCCAGATACGCCCCCGGTCGGGTCTGGCGCTCCGCCACGGCATCGGCGTGCTCAACAGCCCCGGCACGATCGATGCGGACTATCGGGGCGAAGTCGGCGTCATCCTGATCAATCACGGCGACCAGCCTTTTACCGTCGAGCGCGGCATGCGCGTCGCTCAGATGGTGGTCGCCCCCTATACCCGCGTCGCCTGGAACCTGAGCGAAAGTCTTGCCCAAAGCACCCGTGGCGAAGGCGGTTTCGGCTCGACCGGTACTGAAACGCGCACGGACTCTCAAGGACGGAACTGATGCTGCGCATCTCCAAGAAACTGATGTTCGCAATCGAGGCGGTGCTCGACATCGCCTACAACGCCGGCAGCGAGCCGGTGCAGAGCGGAGAGATCACGCGCCGGCAGGGCATCCCCAAGCGCTACCTGGAACAGGTGCTCCAGCAACTGGTACGCGCCGGCGTCCTGGCGGGGGTACGCGGCCCGCGCGGCGGCTACCGGCTGGCGCGGGAGCGACGGCGCATCAATATCGGCGAAATCGTCCGCGTCGTCCGCGCGATGGAGACGGCGTCCGATCCGGTGGAGGAACCAACCGGGTCCATTCTCGGTTTGAAAGTAGTGCGTCCGATCTGGATGCAATTGCAGGACGACTGTATGGCGCGCCTGGACGAGATCACCGTGGAGGACCTGTGCCTGCGCGCCAATCAGGCCGGAATCGAGAGCGAATCACACAGCAAAATCGATTTCAGCATTTAATTCCCCACGGGGAGGGCATAGATTACATTTTATCTGTGCTTTTGAAATTTTCACAGTTCCGAAGGGTGGAATAAGATGGCTAATACCGAGCGCGTGCCCGAATTTCGCGGCAAGATCTACGACAGCATCCTGGACACCATCGGCGCCACGCCGCTGGTCCGCGTGCGCCGTCTGGCGGCCGAGTTCGGAGTGAAGGCCGACATCGTCGGCAAACTGGAGTTCTTCAACCCGCTCTCCAGCGTCAAGGACCGCATCGGCCTCGCCATGATCGAGGCCGCCGAACTGGAAGGCAAGATCGAGCCGGGCAAGACTACCCTGGTCGAGCCGACCTCCGGCAATACCGGCATCGCATTGGCCTTCGTGGCCGCCGCCAAGGGCTATCGGCTGATCCTGACCATGCCGGAAAGCATGTCGGTCGAGCGCCGCAAGATGCTGAAGCTGCTGGGCGCCGAACTGGAGCTGACCCCGGCATCCGAGGGCATGAAGGGTGCCATCCGCAAGGCGGAGGAACTGGTAGCATCCACCCCCGACGCCTTCATCACCCAGCAGTTCAAGAACCTCGCCAACCCGGAAATCCACCGCAAGACGACCGCCGAGGAAATCTGGCGCGATACCGACGGCAAGGCGGATATCCTGATCAGCGGCGTCGGCACCGGCGGCACGCTGACCGGTGTCGGCGAAGTCATCAAGGCCCGCAAGCCCGGCTTCAAGGTCATCGCGGTCGAGCCGGAAGACAGCCCCGTCCTGTCCGGCGGCCTGCCCGGCCCGCACAAGATCCAGGGCATCGGCGCCGGTTTCGTGCCGGACGTGCTGAAGTCCGACCTGATCGACGAGGTGCTGCGCATCTCCAACCAGCGCGCGTTCGAAACAGCCCGCAAGGCGGCTCGCGTCGAAGGTCTGGCGGTCGGCATTTCGTCGGGTGCTGCTTTGGCGGCGGCGATCGAGGTCGGCCAGCGGCCGGAGAACGAGGGCAAGCTGATCGTCGTGATCATCCCCTCCTTCGCCGAGCGCTACCTGTCGACCGCCCTGTTCGAAGGGCTGGAATAAGCTGCGATCCCGCGTGGGAAGGCTCCGCCTCCGGAGCCTTCCCACGCGGACTTAAAGTACGGCACTCAGGTCAGGACCGATGGACTTCACCGATTCCCAGATCGAACGCTACGCCCGCCACATCATCCTTCCGGAGGTTGGCGGCATCGGTCAGGAAAAACTGCTGAATTCCCGCGTGCTGGTGGTCGGCGCCGGAGGGCTGGGCTCGCCGCTGCTGCTCTATCTGGCGGCAGCGGGCATCGGAACGATCGGGGTGATCGACGACGACGTGGTCGATCTGTCCAACCTCCAGCGCCAGATCGTCCACGACACCGGCACGATCGGCCTGCCCAAGGTCGCGAGCGCCGAGGCCCGGCTGAAGGCGATCAACCCGGAAATCAGGCTGGCAACCCACCGGACCCGGCTGACCGCCGCCAACGTCATGGACCTGATCACGGACTACGACGTCGTGGCCGACGGGACCGACAACTTCGCCACCCGCTTCCTGCTGGCCGACGCCTGCCATCTCGGCCACCGGACGCTGGTTTCCGCCGCCATGCTGCGGTTCGACGGCCAGCTATCGACCTTCAAGTCCCATCTGGGCGGCCCCAATCCCTGCTACCGCTGCATCTTCCGCGAACCTCCGCCGCGCGGCCTGATCCCGAGCTGCGCCGAAGCCGGCGTGCTGGGGGCACTGGCCGGCGCTGTAGGCTCCATTCAGGCAATCGAAGTCATCAAGGAAGTCCTGGGCATCGGCGAAAGCCTGTCCGGCAACCTGCTAATGTATGACGCGCTGAACACCAGCTTCCACAAAGTGCGGGTGAAACCCGATCCGGAATGCCCCCTGTGCGGCAGTCATCCCTCCATTACGGACCTCTCATCCCACGAGGCGACGGCATGAGCGACCAGAGCGGCCTGTCTCTGGTCGTCTTCGCCGGAGGGTTCGACCGCGTCCACTACGCTCTGGTCATGGCGAGCGCCGCCGCCGCGACCAACCGCAAGACGACGCTGTTCTTCACCGGCCGCGCCGTGCTGGCGTTGAAGGCCAACGACGGCTGGCGCGAGCTTGACCCCGCCGACGACGGATCGTCGCCGCAGGAGCGCAACGCCCATTTCGGCCGCAGCGGTCTGGCCGAATTCGAGGAGTTGCTGGAAGCCTGCGTCGCCCTGGGCGTCACCATCATGGTGTGCGAGATGGCGCTGAAGGCGATCGGGCTGGAAGCCTCGACCTTGCGCTCCGACGTGCCGGTGGTATCCGGCGGCGTCGTCACATTCCTGAACGACGCCCCAGCCGGCGGGCGGATGCTGTTCGTCTGAGGCTTTGTTGCCTCACGCCGCCCGAACCTCCGCCAGGAAGTTCTCGACCTCGCCCGCGAGTTGGCGGGCCTGAAGGCTGAGGTCGCGCGCGGTCTCGAGCACCTGCTGGGCAGTGCGGCCGCCGCTGTCTATCGCTGAACTGACGCCGGCGAGGTTGGCGTTGACTCCCGATGTGAAGATGCCGGCCTGCTGAAGGTTGGCGCTGATGTCGCGGGTCGTGGCGTCCTGCTGCTCGACGGCGGACGCGATGCCGGACGAAACCTCGCTCATGCGCCTGATGAAGCCTGTTATCTCGCCGATTTCCGCCACGGTGGAACTTGCGACGTCCTGCATCTGCACGATCTGCTGGGCGATTTCGTCGGTGGCTTTGGCGGTCTGGTTGGCGAGCGACTTGACCTCGGTCGCGACGATGGCGAAGCCCCGCCCGGCCTCTCCCGCGCGGGCGGCCTCGATCGTCGCGTTGAGGGCGAGCAGGTTGGTCTGGGCGGCGATGCTCTCGATCACCTGGATCACCTCGCCGATCCGGTGCGCCGCTTCCGCCATGCTGCGGACGGTCTGGTCGGTCCGCTCGGCCGCCGCCACCCCCTGCCCGGCGATACCGCTGGAAGCCTGGACCTGCCGGGCGATCTCGCCGGTCGAAGCGGCCAGTTCCTCGGTGGCATCCGCCACCTGCCCGACATTCCGCGACGCCTGTTCGCTGGCCTCGGCGACGGCCACCGCCTCCGTGCGGGTCTGCTGGGTGCGGGCCGCCATGTCGGCTGCTTCGCGCTGGAGCAGGTCGGACGAGCCGGTCACCGCATGGACGACGTCGCCGACCCGCTTTTCCAGCCGGGTCGCAAGGTCGAGCATGGCAGCCCGCCGCTCGGATGCCGCCTGTTCCCGCCGCTCTTCCGACTGCCGGCGTTCCCGGTCCAGCGCCACCGCATTGTCGCGGAACACGATCAGCGCCGTCGCCATGCTGGCGATCTCGTCCCGGCCGCCCGTCGGTACCGGAACCGTCAGATCGCCGCCGCTGATCCCGGCCATGGCGTCGGTCAGGCGGCGCAGCCGGATCACGATGCCGGAGCGCACGACGAACCAGCCGATCGCCAGCACGGCAACGACGCCGAGCGACCCCAGCACGATCATGACAGCGGTGGAAGTGGCGATCTCGCCGCGCGCCGACGATACCGAGTCGTCCATCATGGTCCGGGCGATGACGGTTATGCGGTTGACCTCCGCTCCCAAGGCCAGGGCCTTGGCGCGGGCGGCGGCGTCCATATCGGCCGTGCGGTCCAATGCCGCGATCTCGGCCGATCTCAGGTCGAAGATGCCCCGCGCGCCGGTTCCCAGCGCAATGAGTTCCTGGGCGGAGCCGCGCAGGTCTTCGGACATCGCCAGCATCGGGGCTTCCATGCGTGCGACGGCGCTTTCGAAGGCGGCTCGCCGCTCCTTCAGGTGTTCGAGGGTGGTTTCGTTGGCGGCGGTGGCGATCAGTCCCGCCAGCAGGTTGGCTTCGCCGCGCAGTTCCAGGGCCGACCGGAGCGTCGCGACCTCGTTGGCGACCAGACCGGCGACCTGCTTGCCGCCCTGTACGATCGCCCTTGAACTGCCGGTTACCAGATTGAAGGACGCATCGTCGGCTATCTGGGACAGTTGGGATACGAGTTGGTCACTGATTCCCGCCATGTCGCGCAGAATAGCCTGATGGCGGCTGGTCTGAGCCCGGCGTTCCACCTCGCCCGGAGCAGCATTCGCCAGCTCTTTCCGGCGCATGGCGAAGACGCTGTCCTCGCCATGGCCATAGTCGAGCAGAGCATTCACCAGGAAACCGGCGCCTTCGTGGTCGGCCGACAGGGGAAGCTGCTTCAGCCCACTCGCCAGATGCCGGGCGACGGTATCGAACCGCTTGGCCAGTCCCTGGATCGCTCCGGCATCCTGAACATTGATCGCTTCGATCAGCACGGCGCTCGCCATATTGACGTCCGACAGCATCTCCAGCGACATCCGGACCGCCGCGATCTCGCCATTGACCAGCTTGTCGATGGCGACGCCGTTGTCCCGGACCACTTGTCCGGTACCCCGCTCCAGCGACCGGGTTCCCTCGGCCACGGCCTCGGCCGTGCGGTCGAGCAGGCCTTGGTGAGCCATCGTCACCTTGTCCATCAGCGCCAGCCGCAGCAATTCCATCCGGTCTACTTCCGCCATCTTCCGGGAGATGTCGATAAGGCCGGAACGCATCTCGCGCGCGGTCTGATCGAAGCCGGCGACGGGAATCCTGCCGATGGTCTCAAGCGTGTCGAGAGCCCCGCGCACGGCATCGAACTCCACGTCGATCCTCGCCGTGGCCCCGGCCCGCGCCTTGGGGTCGGCGGCGGAGCGCAGTTCGGGAGCGATCGCCGTCAGGCGCAGGGCGCCCGCCTCCAGTGCCGCCGAGGCTTCCAGGGCGAGGACGCCGTGATGCGTCATGTCCGTCAGGTTCTTCTCGATCCGGACGAAGGAAAGATTTGCCGCCAGCCCCGCCGCGATGGTCAGGACGGCGGTCGCGGCAAAAGCGGCATAAAGGCGGGTGCCGATGCCGCCGCCGCGCCGAACCTCCGAACGCCTGGCAGGAACGTCGAGGGCCGGGCCGTCGGATACCGGAGATGGAGCTTGAACACCACTAAGTTTCAGCGCAACCACTTTACCCCCACCCCTGGTAATTACATCTTATCGAACGAACTGTTTTTACATCGTTAGGGAAGAAATTATTGCTCTTTTTAGGCAATCCAATTCTTTTTGATAGCCAACCTAACCTTAAGGCGTGGTTCTCCACCGCCACGGCACCTCTTGAATGCCGTAGCTGCCGTTCCAGCCGACGCTTCATCAAATGCCACAGGCAGCCCGGTCATGAACTCCTTGAGCCGGAGGGCACTTGGCGGGCATGCTTGACCTTGAAACCGAAAAGGGCTAGTTGCCGCACCGCCATGGCCGTCTATACCGAAGTCTCCGACGAAGACCTGAACACCTTCATCGCCCAGTACGCGCTGGGCGGCGTCCTGTCCTGCAAAGGCATCGCGGAGGGGGTGGAGAATTCCAACTACCTGCTGGTGACGGAGACGGGGCCATATATCCTGACGCTCTACGAGAAGCGGACGCGGCGCGACGACCTGCCGTTCTTCCTCGGGCTGATGGAGCATCTGGCGGAAAAGGGCGTCGGCTGTCCGGTCCCCCTGCACGGTAACGACGGGGAAGCGCTGCGGGAACTGTGCGGCCGGCCTGCGGTCCTGGTGACCTTCCTCAACGGCATGTGGCCCCGGCGGATCGATCCTTACCACTGCGCCGCCCTTGGCGAAGCGATGGGCACCATGCACAAGGCCAGCGCCGACTTCACCATGAAGCGGCCGAACGACCTGTCGGTCGCCGGCTGGCGGCCGCTGTTCGACGCCTGCTCCGCCCGCGCGCACGAGGTCAGGCCGGGGCTGGCCGAAGCGCTGGAGCGGGAGCTGGATACGCTGGAGGCGCGCTGGCCCGCCGAGGGGACGCTGCCCGTGGGCGTGATCCACGCCGACCTGTTCCCCGACAACGTGTTCTTCCGGGGCCGTACCCTGTCGGGGCTGATCGACTTCTACTTCGCCTGCACCGACGTGCTGGTCTACGACCTTGCGATCTGCCTCAACGCGTGGTGCTTCGAACCGGACGGCGCCTTCAACGCGACCAAGGCGCGGCTGATGCTGTCGAGCTACCGCAAGGTCCGGCCATTGTCGGACGAGGAACTTGCCGCCTTGCCGCTGCTGGCGCGCGGCAGCGCCCTGCGCTTCCTGCTGACGCGCCTGTACGACCTGCTCAACCACCCGCCCGGCGCCTTCGTCAAACCGAAGAACCCGCTGGAATACTGGAACAAGCTGCGCTTCCATCAACAGGTCAGCGGCCTCGGCGCCTACGGGCTGGAGTGAATCCATGAGCGACGCGACAGCGGCGGCGGGACCGGGGACGGGCGGCGAAAAGTCCGTCACCGTGGTGGACATCTACACGGACGGCGCATGCAGCGGCAATCCGGGACCGGGCGGCTGGGGCGCCATCCTGCGCTATGGGACGGTCGAGAAGGAGCTGTGCGGCGGCGAGCCGGGCACCACCAACAACCGCATGGAACTGATGGCCGCGATCCAGGCGCTGGAAGCGCTGAAGCGCCCGGTCAAGGTCCGCCTTCACACCGACAGCCAATACGTGAAGGACGGCATCACCAAGTGGATTCACGGCTGGAAGGCGCGCGGCTGGCAGACCGCCGACAAGAAGCCGGTCAAGAACGCCGAGCTGTGGAAGCGGCTGGACGCCGCCAAGAAGCCCCACGACATCGAATTCCACTGGGTCCGCGGCCATGCCGGCCACCCGGAGAACGAGCGCGCCGACGAGTTGGCGCGCAAGGGCCTGAAGGAAGCCCGGCAGCGGGGCTGATCCGGCGCCGGGCTTGCGCAGAAGACTTCCTCAGAACTCGATGTTGAGCGTCGCCAGGGCGACGTAGCCGTCGCCGACTTCGGGATCGTCGTCGTCGAAGAAGATCACTTCCGGACCGAACTTGAGGCCTTGGGCGATCTCGTACTCGGCGCCGACGGCATAGATGTGGATGTCTCGGCCGGTTATGTCGACTTTCTGGTACTGGGCGGCGACGCCCCAGTCGTCCGCTTCATACGCGACGCCGACGTTCCACGACTTGGTGCCGGGCTCCGCCGTCTCGATCTCGCTGTCGCCGTTGTCGTTATAGGCGCCGCCCAGTTTGAAGCCCTGCCAGCCGATCTGGGTGCCGACGCCCCAGGCGTCGAAGTCCTGCGCGGGCGAGCCGTCCTTGGCGGTGCCGTGGACATAGGCGCCGGCGATGATCAGTGAGAAGTCGCCGATCTCGCGCTTGTAGTTGATGCCGGCCTCGACCAGATCGCGATAGAGGTTCTCGTCGGCGTCCGGATCGACCGTCTTGAAGGCGACGACGCTCTGGTCCTCGTCGTCGGACTGCGGCGTATAGGATACGCCGGCCTGAAGGCCCCAAAGTTCCGGCGTCAGGTAGGTGACCTTGGTCGCGTCGGAGGTATCGGTCGGCAGCAGCAGGTCGTCCGTCTCGATATCCGGACCGGCGAAATCGTACCACGCCTCGTCGATCTGGCCGTTGCCGACGACGGGCGCGTAGATGAACAATTGGTCCGATGCGCCGTCGTGGTCGCCCAGTTCGATCCGGCCCCACGATCCGCCGACATAGATGGACGCCTCGTCGGTGGAGATGCCGCCGTTGTCGCCGTCGTTCTCGACCTCGATCTTCACGCCATAGAGCAGCCCGTTGTCGGCCTTGCCGTCCGCACGGACATGGATCTCGGTCTCGTTCTGGAATTCCCGGCTGGTGGCGCCCGGCGTATCGCTGTCATATGTCGCGGCCCGAAACGTCGTGTAGCCGCCCAAAGTGACGGTAAGCTGCGCCTGTGCTCCGTAAACCGGCGCCGCCACGGCGGCGCCGGCAAGCAAAGCCATCCGTAAAGCCTTCGATCCCGACAACATCCAACTGCTCCAAATGCGTAAGTACGTGCTGGACCGCAGTTTTAGAGAGCTGTCAAATGTTGACCAGAAGGGCAAAAGTCTAACGGTGGTTCCGCGTCTTGGTGTGCCATATCAGTGACACGACTTTTATTACATCTCGAATTTTATCTATTCAGTAGCCGAGCCTGCGCGGCAGCCAGAGCACGAGATCGGGTATCGCCATCACCAGCAGCAAGGCACCCGTCATCGCGGCGACGAACCACAGCACCCAGCGTACCGTGGATTCCATGGAGACCTTGGCGACCGCGCCGGTCACCATCAGGTTGACCGCCAGCGGCGGGGTGAACTGGCCGATCGCGAGGTTCATCGTCATCATCACGCCGAACCACACCGGGTCCCACTGGAAAGCCCGCATCAGCGGCACCAGCAGCGGCAGCATGATCAGGTAGATCGACACCGCGTCCAGGAACATGCCGGCGACCAGCAGCATCAGGTTGACCAGCAGCAGCACCGACCACGGCGACACGTTCAGCCCGAGGATGCCATGGGCGAGCGCATCGAATGCTCCCAGGGTGCTCCCCGCATAGCCGAAGACGCTCGCCAGCCCGATGATCAGCAGGACCACGGCCGATATCTCAGCCGATTCGGCCAGCACGTCGTAAAGGTCGCGGAAGCCCATGGTGCGGTAGACAACCATGCCGACGAAGGCGCCGTAAGCTACCGCGACGACAGCTGCCTCGGTCGGCGTGAAGGCGCCGCTCCGCATGCCGCCCAGGATGATGACGGGGGCCAGCAATCCCCAGATCGCTCCCTTGAACGCCTGCCAGACGGGAGGACGCACGGTGCGATCGTCCAGGCCGAAGCCGTGACGACGGCTCAGCCACACG
>DASQKT010000090.1:0-5404 GCA_035630415.1 Skermanella sp. | reverse complement strand
TTCGCCGCCTTTGCGCTCTTCCTGGAGAAGGCAGGTGGTTTCCGGCGACGGGTTCACCAGCATGACCATCTGGTCGGCGCCGCCGTTGCGCCGGAAGCGGAGGCTGTTGGAACTGTCGAAGAAGTTCACCGCCGCATCGCGCAGGCTGGCTTCGTCGATGATGCGGACGCCGTTCTGCCAGCACTGCAAGCGGACGGCGCCGCCCGGAGTAAGCGACGCGGCGCCGCCGGACTTCGCTCCGACCGGCGGGCCGCTTTCGTTCACGACGGTCGCGGCGGCCATGCCGGCGAGCGCCGCCGTCAGCACGGCGCCCAGGATCAAGGTTCGCACGGTCACGGATGTCTTCCTTCCGGAGTTTCCCAAGAGAACGGCATCGGCATCAGCAGCCGCCGCGTCCGACGTTGTTGATGACGTCGCCGGTGATGACCGTGATGACTTCGCGCGGCGCCCTGGACCCCTTGGGAACGAAGACGTTACCGACGGACTGGCTGCCGCAGCCGTTTTGCTGACCGCTGGTGAAGTCCTGGTTTTGCAACTCCCCCTGGCGCCGCCAGTTCTTCGCAATCTCCTTCTGGATCTTGGCGTTGAAGCGGGGTTCCAGATGGGTTCGCTGGTTCAGCTCCTTGGCGCCGGCGCTGCCGACGCCGCCGGCGAAGCTCAGCGCTAGACCCAGCCCGAAGGCGGCGCTGGCGGCTACGATCCGTCCGGTCCTGAAAATCGGCGATATGTTCGGCATCGGGACTTGCCCTCCTTGGCACCATGACCGGCGGGTGATCCGCCCTGTCGATGAAGCAGGCTAGACCGATGGCTTGGCGTATGTCTGTGAACGCCTTCACGGTGATAAATCCCACAGTCGGACCTGACCGATTGAGGGATGCTGTCGATGTGTGAAATGAAATGACCGCGCCATCACTGGGCCGCCCGGCCGATCCGCTTGGCGGGAGCTTTCGGAATACTTACTTTTGTGCCCTGTCGCCGCGTCCGCGACCGGCGTTATAATCCGTTCTGATAACTTGCCGCCGGCCCTCCTGTTCGCCCAAGGCCTGCGGTCCCGACTGCGCCGGGCGGTTCGCGACAGTGGGGAATTCTGGTTGATGAGAGTTCTCAGGTTCTTGCTTGCGTTGATGCTGATAGCTTGCCTGACCGACGCCGCTTTTGCTGCGGAC
This sequence comes from Skermanella sp., assembly GCA_035630415.1. Lineage (GTDB taxonomy): Bacteria > Pseudomonadota > Alphaproteobacteria > Azospirillales > Azospirillaceae > Skermanella. The sequence goes on along the minus strand of DASQKT010000090.1, from coordinate 4,238 downwards.
GGCGACAAGCGCATTGCCCTGGTGATCGGCATCGGGAGCTACAAATACGCGCCCGAACTGCCCAATCCGCCGAACGACGCCCGCGCCATCGGTGCGGCATTGCGGAAACTCGACTTCGAAGTCCAGGAGGTCTTCGATCTCGACAACCGGGCTTTCGCCAGTCACCTCCGCGATTTCGGTGTGCGTGCCTCCGCCGCCGATGTCGCGGTCGTGTTCTACGCCGGCCATGGCCTTCAGGTGCGCGGTCAGAACTACCTTCTGCCCTCCGACGCGCGGCTGGAACGCGAACGCGACCTGGTCTACGAGGCGATGCCGCTCAACCTGATCATGGGAGAACTGGCGCAGGCGCGGAAATTGGGGGTCCTGATCCTCGACGCCTGCCGGAACAATCCCTTCGCCGACCGCCTGTCGCGCAGCAATGCCGGCGCCATCCGGGAACGCGACGTTTCCGCCGGCCTCGCCCGGATCGACGATACGCCCAGCGATACGCTGGTGGCGCTGGCGACCCGCGCCGACGCGCTGGCGGAGGACGGTTTCGGCGACCACAGCCCCTACACCAACGCCCTGCTGAAGAACTTCGAGGTGCCCGGCCTGGAACTCGGCCTGTTCTTCCGCCGCGTCCGCGACAACGTGATGGAGGCGACGCAGGGCCGGCAGGAGCCGTTCATCTTCGGCTCGCTGGGCGCCACGCCGTTCTACTTCAACCCGGCTCCGCCCAACCGCAACCCGGAGATCCCGCCGCTCAAGCCCGTCACCGTCGCGGACACCGCCGATCAGGTCAAGCTCGGCATCGGCAAGATCGTCGATCCGGATGGAGACGAGGTCTTCGCCCAGATTTCCGGCCTGCCGCGCTCCGGTCAGGTGCGCGTCGGCGACCGGATCGTGCTGATCGGCGACTACCTCAACGTCTCGCAGCTCGCCCAGGTGACGTTCAAGCCCGAACCGGCGGGCGGCATCGGCGCAATCGGCAGCTTCGACTTCAACGTACTGGAAAACCGGGGCGGCCACGCGTCGGGCAGCATCCCGATCACCGTGACCCAGTCGAACCGCCCGCCCGTCGTCGCCGGCGAGCGGACCTTGCGGGTTGCGGTCTCCCAGCTTGGCCTGGAAGCTCCCAACGATCCCGACGGCGATCCGCTGACCATGACGGTGGCCGGCCTTCCCAGCGCCGGCAAGGTGCGTAAGGGCGCACAGCCGTTGAAGATGGGCGAGAAGCTGACCCCGGCGGACTTCGCCGGCCTCACCTACGACCCGGAACAGTCCGCTCCCGGCAATGCCGGAAACTTCGCGGTCCTGATCGACGACGGCAAAGGCGGCAAGGCGACCGCGTCGGTCAAGATCGAGGTGGCGCCTCCCGGCGCCGCGCCCAGCGGTCCCGATCTGGACGACGCCATGTGGCAGCGGGTTCGTACCGGCGGACAACCGGCCGACTTCACGGCCTATCTCCAGCTTTTCCCCAGCGGCCGCAATGCCCCGCTGGCGAGGGAACGGCTGGCGGCGCTGGGTCCCGCACCCGCTCCGACCATAACCGCTCAGACCGCCCCGGCAGCACCAGCGAAGCAGGAAACGAAGAAGCCGGAGCCGTCACGGACGGAAATCGCAAGGGTCGAACCACCCAAGCCCGAACCGGCCAAGCCCGAGGCGAAGAAGCCGGAGCCGCCCAAGGCGGAGCCCGCCAAGCCGCCTCCCTCGGCACTTCCGCCCGTGATTCCGCCGGTTGCCGCCGCCGATCCCTCGGCGTCGGCACCTCCCGCCACCCGCAACCAAGGGACCAACAACAGCTTCCAGGACTGCCCGGAATGCCCGGTCATGGTCCGGCTGCCGTCCGGCGCCTTCACCATGGGCGTGCCCCGCGGCGATCCCAGCGAGCAGCCGGCGCACAAGGTCACGCTCGCCCGATCCTTCGCGCTCGGCATGTACGAGGTGACCGTGGGCGAATGGCGCGCCTGCGTCCGGGGCGGAGGCTGCACCGACATGCCGCGCATGGCCGCCTCGGTCACCGACCTGACGCCCGTCCACAACGTCCACTGGAACGACGCCGTCGCCTATGCCACGTGGCTGTCCAAGCGGACGGGGCAGAAGTACCGGCTGCCGACCGAAGCGGAGTGGGAATACGCCGCGCGCGGCGGCACCTCCGGGCGGTTCTGGTGGGGGGAAACCGCCGGCGTCGCCAATGCCAACTGCGAGAACTGCGGCGGTACCTATGAACGCTCCCTCCCGCTGCCGGCCGGAAGCTTCAAGCCGAACCCGCTCGGCCTCTACGACATGAACGGCGGCGTCGCCGAATGGGTCGCCGATTGCTGGAACAACAACTACAAGGGCGCTCCAGCGGATGGCGGAGCATGGTTGCAGGGTGATTGTCGCAAACGCGTCCTGCGCGGCGGATCCTGGCGGAACGATGCGGATTCCATGTCCGCCACGGCCCGGCTCAACTACGACGTGGACGTGCGCTACCTCGCCAACGGGTTCCGGATCGCCCGCGACCTGAACTGAATTTCACTGCGGAATTTCGGTCCAGGTGTCACCTGGTTTACTGCGAGCGTGCCCGGCGGCGTCCAGGATGGGGCAGCATTCACGGAGGTTATCATGCTCAAGACCCGCCGGAACAGCCCGCTCCTCCCCTGTGCAGCCCTTGCCGCGGTGCTGTGCCTGGGCACTGCCGGACGCGCCGTTGCGGATCAGGCGATCGTCGTCGCGGCCACGGCGCCCGGCCTGACCATCGGTCAGGTCATCGAGGACGGCGCCGCCGTCCGCATGCCGGAAGGCTCCAACGCGCTGTTCCTGTTCTCCAGCGGCCGGACCGTCACCGTCAAAGGCCCCTATGAAGGACCGCTCGACCGCCTGTCCGGCGGCAAGGAGACCCAAGGCCGCCTGAGCGGCCTGTTCGCAGCCGACCGCTTCGCCCAGAACGAGCTGGGCGCCGCCCGCAACCTCGGCACTCCCAAGACCCGCTCCGCCGATGAGTTGCCGGCGATCGACGCGTCGCTCCCCGGCGTCTGGTGCGTCCGGGCGGGACACACGCCGTCCATACAACGCCCCATCGATCCCGCCTTCAACCCGACGGTGCTGAAGCCCGCCGCCGGCAAGGCGACGACGGTTTCCTGGGGTGGAGCCGCTGCCACCCAGCCCTGGCCCCCGGCGCTGCCCTTGAACGACGGGGCCGAGATCCAGGTCCGCAACCGCGACCAGTCCCAGAGCCACAATCTGGTGATGCGTGTGGTCGATGACGGCGGCGATCCCGGCCTGCTGGCGGTCGGGCTGGTCAAGGCCGGCTGCCGGCGGCAGGCCGAAGCGGTTCTGGCCTCGATCGGCGAGACGACGGTGCCGCTCGACCTCTACCTGTCGTCGGAACGCGGGCTTTACCCGACATATCACGCCGGCGAGCCGGTCCGGCTGGTGCTCCAGACCAATCGGGACGCCCATCTCTACTGCTATCTGCGGCGGCGGGCCGACCTGATCCCGATCTTTCCGTCACCTGATTCCGGCGGTTCGATGGTCAAGGGCAGCATGCCGCTGACCTTCCCCGGCGACAGGATGCCCCTGCCCCTGGCTGCTTCCGAGCCCGGCGGCGACAGCGAAGTCCGCTGCTTCGCGGCTGACCGCGACCTTGCCGCCGACCTGCCTTCGGGCATGCAGGCCTTCAAGCCGCTCGGCGCCGATGCCGTCGCCAAGCTGGAAGCGACACTCGACGGCTTGCGACAGACCCGGCTGGTCGTCGCTCAGATCGTCCTGCGGGTGAAGTAAGCCGACCAATAATAAACGCGGGAGCTATCTTGCAGGATGTCGGGATGCCGGGTCGGAGGCTTCGGGCGGAGGGTATGGTCCGCAGGGTCCGGTTCCATATCCGGGGCTGGGCGCCGCACCGGATGGTGCTGGCGATCGTCCTGGGCATCGCGACCGCGTCGTTCTGCCTGCCCCTGGTCCTGCCGCCGCTCCGTCTGGCCGACGAGAGCTTCGGCGACCTGCTGATCGGCCATTTCTCGCCGCCCGAGCCGCAGCATCGCGGCGTCGCCATGGTCGCCATCGGAGAAGACAGCTTCGTGGCGCTGGCCTGCCGGTCGCCGGTGGACCGCGCCTTCCTGGCCGACCTGATCGAACGGCTGCGCGCCGCCAAGGTCAGGGCGATCGGCATCGACATCCTGTTCGACCAGCCGACGCTACCGGAGAACGACGAGCGGCTGCGCCGCCGCCTGATCGATCCCGGCGTGCCGGTCGTCGCGATTTCCGCCCTGGAGGGC
>DASQKT010000089.1:0-3674 GCA_035630415.1 Skermanella sp. | reverse complement strand
CGCCACGCTGACCATCATGGCGGCGGCGTCGGATGAGACGTTCGAGGCGGCGAAACCGGTCCTTGGCGCACTTGGGGACAAGCTGTTCCAGGTGGGCGAACGGCCCGGTCAGGGCGCCATGGTCAAGACCGTCAACCAGCTACTGTGCGGCGTTCACATCGCGGTCGTGGCTGAAGCCTTCTCGCTTGCCGCCAAGGTGGGAGTCGATCGGCGGATCATGCTGGACATTCTGAGCGGTTCGTCCGCCTCAAGCTGGATGCTGAACGACCGTGGTCCCCGGATGCTCCAGGCGGACCCGGAGGTCAGCAGTGCCGTAGACATCTTCGTCAAAGACCTCGGCATCGTCCTGGAAGCCGGGCGCGATACCAGGGCGGCTCTGCCGCTGGCCGCAATCGCCCACCAGATGTTCCTGTCCGTCTCGGGTCGGGGTGACGGTGCCGCGGACGACAGTCAGGTCATACGAGCCTACACCGCGCTGAACGGAGGAGCGGCTCCGATCAAGTCAAGGCACTCTTGAAAACATGGTTCCATTTTGAAAAAGGAGGTGCCGGTCAAGTCAAAGTGCCGCTGCAACACGGACACAATTTGCAGAATGCAAACACAGGGAGGAAAACTGTGACCACCGGCAACACCCAAAAATGGGGAATCACCCGCCGGACCCTGCTGGCCGGCAGTGCCGCGCTGCCGCTGTGCGGCATCATCACGCACCGAGCCTCGGCGGCCGAATTCAGCTACAAGCTGGCAACCGGGCAGGACCCGACGCACCCTATCAATATTCGCGCCCAGGAGGCGCTCGACCGTATCCGCGAGGCGACCAGCGGCCAACTCGACATCAGGCTGTTCCCGGGCAACCAGCTCGGGTCGGACACCGACCTGCTGTCCCAGGTGCGCATGGGGGCCGTCGAGTTCTTCAACCTGTCCTCATCGATTGTCGCGACGCTTGTGCCCCAGGCCAGCATCGTCAACACCGGCTTCGTTTTCCAGAACTATGACGCGGTGTGGCGGGCAATGGATGGCGATCTCGGCGCCTATGTCCGTGCTGAGATCGCCAAGCGCGGGATCATGACCGCATCGCGCGTCTGGGACAACGGCTTCCGCCATGTCACGACCTCGACGCGGCCGATCCACACCCCGGAGGATCTGCGCGGGCTGAAGATCCGCGTCCCGCCGGCGGCCATGTTGACCTCGGTGTTCAGAGCCCTCAATGCGGGACCGTCGCCCATCAACTTCAACGAACTCTATTCGTCGCTCCAGACCGGGGTGGTGGAGGCTCAGGAAAACCCGCTCGCCATCATCGCGACGACCCGGCTCTACGAGGTGCAGAAATATTGCAGCCTGACCGGCCATGTCTGGGACGGCTACTGGATCCTGGCCAACCGCCGCGCCTGGCAGGCCCTGCCGGAGAACCTTCGCGACATCGTGTCGGCCGAGCTCGACCGCTCCGCGGGCGACGAGCGTGCCGACATCGCGAAGCTCACCGAAACGCTGCGTACGAATCTGTCCGCCAAGGGACTTCAGTTCAACGACGTCGATACCGACGCATTCCGGGCGGCGCTGGGCAAGACCAGCTTCTATCGGGACTGGAAGGCCAAGTTCGGCGACGAAGCGTGGCGCATCCTCGAGAAGACAACCGGAAGCCTAGTGTGATCAACATGACAAAGCTTGAAAGCACGATGCCCTCGCCGGCGGGCGTAAGTCCGGCTTCCGTGCATTCCGTGACGGGCCATACGCCCGCTCCCCGGCAGAACACCCTGGCCGGCAGGATGGAGGAGACTCTGGGGATCCTGGTCGAGATCCCGACCGCACTGCTGGTCGTGGTGGAGATCTGCGTCCTGCTTGCCGGCGTGATCTCGCGCTATGTCTTCCACGAACCGCTCATCTGGTCGGACGAGCTGGCCTCGATCCTGTTCCTGTGGCTTGCCATGCTAGGGTCCGTCATAGCGTTCCAGCGCGGTGAGCACATGCGGATGACGGCACTGATCGGGATGGTGTCTCCGAAGGTGCGGGCATTCCTCGAGGTGGTTGCGATTGCCTTCCCGCTCGCGTTCCTGCTGCTGATTGTTTATCCCGGCGTTGAGTTCGCCTACGAGGAAACCTACATCACGACCCCGGCCCTGGAAATCCAGAACGCTTGGCGGGCCGCCGCGATCCCCGTGGGTACGGCGCTGATGATCGCGATGGGGCTTCTCAGGCTCGCCCAGGTGGGAAACTGGCGGCTGGTGATCGGAGCACTGGCGCTGGTCTTTGCGATCGGCGCGCTGCTGCTGGCGCTCTCGCCCGTCCTGCGCCCGCTCGGCAACTACAACCTGCTCATCTTCTTCGTGGGTCTGGTCGCTGCCATGGTGTTCGCCGGCGTGCCGATCGCCTTCTCCTTCGGGCTGGCAACCTTCGGCTATCTCGCGACCACCACCCACATGCCCATGATGGTAGTGATCGGCCGCATGGACGAGGGCATGTCGCACCTCATCCTGCTGTCGGTGCCGCTGTTCGTCTTCCTGGGATTGCTGATCGAGATGACGGGAATGGCCAAGGCCATGGTCGCCTTCCTCGCCAGCCTGCTCGGCCACGTCAAGGGCGGCCTGTCCTATGTCCTGATCGGAGCGATGTACCTGGTGTCGGGTATTTCGGGCTCGAAGGCGGCCGACATGGCAGCCATTGCCCCGGTGCTGTTTCCGGAGATGAAGCAGCGCGGCGCCAAGCCCGGCGATCTCGTCGCCCTGCTGTCCGCCACCGGCGCCCAGACGGAAACCATTCCCCCGAGCCTCGTGCTGATCACCATCGGGTCGGTCACCGGTGTCTCCATCACCGCCCTCTTTACCGGCGGTATGCTGCCGGCCGTGGTGCTCGGCGCAGCACTCTGCGTAGTGGTGTGGTGGCGCTACCGCGGAGAGGATCTGTCCCATGTGCGACGTGCCAGCGCCGGCGAGATCGGCCGGTCCCTGGTAATTGCTCTTCCGGCAATAGCCCTGCCGTTCGTGATCCGTGCCGCGGTCGTCGAGGGTGTGGCCACGGCAACGGAAGTGTCCACAATCGGCATCGTTTACTCGATCCTGGCAGGCCTGCTGGTCTACCGGCAGTTCGACTGGCGGCGGCTGATGCCGATGCTGATCGAAACCGCGGCCTTGTCGGGTGCGATCCTGCTGATCATCGGGGCCGCGACCGGCATGGCCTGGTCGCTGACCCAGTCGGGCTTCTCGAGCATGCTGGCGACGGTGATGACCGGGTTGCCGGGCGGCACCGTGTCTTTCCTGGCAGTCTCGATCGTTGCCTTCATCATCCTGGGCAGCGTGCTGGAGGGTATTCCCGCAATCGTGCTGTTCGGGCCGCTGCTGTTCCCGATTGCCCGCCAGATCGGGGTGCACGAGGTCCACTACGCCATGGTCGTGGTGCTTGCCATGGGCATCGGCCTGTTCGCGCCGCCGTTCGGTGTCGGCTACTATGCCGCCTGCGCAATCAGCCGGATCCATCCCGACGAGGGGATGAAGCCGATCGTAGGATACATGCTGGCGCTGATCGCCGGCCTGATCGTGGTCGCCGCCGTGCCCTGGATCTCGATCGGCTTCCTGGACTAGGGGGAATAAGCGCTGGATCGGTCCTGAAGGCGGGATGCCGTGTTCAGCTGGTCCGGAGCGCCCTTGTCTCGCAAAGGCTCCGTATCCCAACACGATGATGCT
>DASQKT010000088.1:0-7199 GCA_035630415.1 Skermanella sp. | reverse complement strand
GATCAGCTTGCCGGCGCCGACCATCTGGGCGATCAGGTAGAGCGCCACGACGACCAGCGAGCCGGAAGCGGCCAGCGTGCGGATCGGGGTCTGCTGGAGCCGGTAGGAGGCCACGTCGGCGAAGGTGTACTTGCCGAGGTTGCGAAGCTGCTCCGCGACCAGGAACAGGATGATCGGCCAGCCGACCAGGAAGCCGATCGAGTAGATCAGCCCATCGAAGCCTGAGGTATATACGAGGGCCGAGATGCCCAGGAACGATGCGGCGGACATATAGTCGCCGGCGATCGCCAGACCGTTCTGGAAGCCGGTGATGCCGCCGCCGGCGGAGTAGAAGTCTTTCGCCGTCTTGGTCTTGGACGCCGCCCAGTAGGTGATGCCTAGGGTTCCCGCCACGAAGATCAGGAACATGATGATGGCGGTCCAGTTGGTCGCCTGCTGCTGGACGGCGCCCGCAATCGCATCGGCGGCGAATGCGGTGCCGGCCGTGCTGAGGGTCAGGGCCGCGGCCGTTCCCACGATTGTCAGGGAAACGCGCTTCATCGTCTGGCCTCCTCGATGATCTGCCGGTTCAAGTCGTCGAATTCGGAATTGGCGCGGCGCACATAGATGCCGGTCAGCACGAAGGCGATCACGATGATGAACAGGCCGACTGGAATGCCGAGCGTAATGACGCCGTAGATCGGTATCCCGAGCACCGAAGGCGCGAATGCGACAACCAGAATGAAGCCGTAATAGATTGCCAGCATCAGGATTGATAGCTGCCAACCGAATTTAGTTCTCTTTTGAGTTAATTCGGCGAATTTTGGATTGTTCCTGATCCTGCGGGTCAGTTCTTGTTGCATTTGGGGTCTCCTCGGAAGGCTGTTTTTACAAGGCCGCCTTCATCAGGCAATCTTTAATCTTATCTTCAGCTTTTGGGACCCCCGACCTTGGTCTAGGGTTAATAAATTTTTAAGAACACGCCAGAAGGGGGCTGAACTAAGGAATGGAAACCTGGGTCGTGGCCCTGGTGTCGCTCGGCACGCTTTTCGTCCTATTCGCCGTCGCTTGGCAGGGCGACCGATGGGCGGCAGCATATCCCCCCGCCCGCGCTCCCCTGCTCTATACCCTCAGTCTCGCGGTCTACTGCACGTCCTGGACCTTCTACGGCTCGGTCGGACGGGCCAGCATCAGCGGCTTCGACTTCCTGCCGATATATCTGGGACCGATCCTGATGCTGGGCCTGGGCTGGCCGGTGCTGGCGCGGCTGGTCAGGATCGCCAAGGCGGAAAACGTCGTCTCGATCTCCGATTTCCTGTCCGCCCGCTACGGCAAGAGCCGGGCGGTAGCCGCCCTCGTTACCGTGACGGCGGTGATCGGCGTCATGCCTTATCTGGCGCTCCAACTGAAGGCGATCACCATCAGCTTCGAGGCGCTGACGGGAGCGGACACAGCCAACCGGCTGGTGTCGGCGGATACCGTGCTGCTGGTGACGGCATCCATGGCCGTCTTCTCCATCCTGTTCGGCGTCCGCAATATCCACGCGACCGAGCATCACCGGGGGCTGGTCCTGGCCGTGGCGTTCGAATCGCTGGTCAAGCTGGCCGCCTTCCTGGTGGTAGGGACCGTCGTGACCTTCGCGATCATGGGCGGACCGGCGGAGCTTTGGGACCGGGTCGCCGCCGACCCCCGCCTGTCCGGTCTGATGGTGCCCGACTTGGCGCGGTGGAACTGGTGGACCATGACGCTGCTGTCCGCCTTCGCCATCCTGTGCCTGCCCCGGCAGTTCCACGTCGCGGTCGTCGAGAACGTCCATGTCGATGACGTGCGAACGGCGGCGCGCCTCTTCCCGCTCTACCTGATCGTCATCAACCTGTTCGTCATGCCGGTCGCCCTTGCGGGGGTCCTGCTCTTCCCCGACGGCACGGTCAGCGCCGATACCTTCATGGTGTCGATCCCGATGGCGGAGGGTTGGCCGGTCGTAGCACTGATCGCCTTCATCGGCGGGCTGTCGGCCGCGACCGGGATGATCATCGTCGCGGCGGTGACGCTCAGCACCATGCTGTGCAACGATGTCGTCGTCCCAGGTCTGATGAGGATACGGCCCGGCAACGCGGCTTGGCGTGACGATCCGGCCCGGATGCTTCTGGTGGTCCGGCGTTCCGCCGTGATCGGAATACTGGCGCTGGCCTATTGCTTCCACCGGGTTATCGGGGAGGCCTATCCGCTGACCACGATCGGGCTGGTGTCGTTCGCGGCGGTCGCCCAGTTCGCCCCTGCCCTGTTCGGCGCCATCCTGTGGCGGCGCGGCAATCGGGCCGGCGCGATAGGCGGCATCGCGGCGGGCTTCGCGGTCTGGGCCTATACGGCGCTGCTGCCGTCCGTCGCGGACGCCGGCTGGATCGACGCCGGACTGCTGGTGCAGGGACCGCTTGGGATCGGCTGGCTCAACCCGCGCGCCCTGATGGGCTGGCCGGGACCGGACCCGCTGACCCATTCGGTCATGTGGAGCCTGGGCCTCAATCTCGCCTGCTACATCGGATTGTCGCTGACGATGCGGCAAGGGGAGATCGAGCGGCGGCAGGCGGAGCGGTTCGTCGGGATGCGTTCCGACGGCACCGCTCCCGCCTTGCGCGGCATGACGCGGATCGCCGACCTGCACGCGCTGGCCGCCCGCTATGTCGGGTTCGAGCGGGCCGACGCCGTCTTCGCCGGGCGGCCCGGCTGGCTCGACAAGGCCGATGCCGAAGCGGTCCGGCAGACCGAAAACCTTCTGGCCGGCGCGCTCGGTTCCGCCTCCGCCCGCGTCGTCGTGGCTGGCATGCTGAAGGGCGGCCGGCTGTCGCAGCTCGACGCGCGGTCGATGCTGGACGAGGCATCGAAGGCGATCCTGGCCAACCACGACCTGTTGAGGACCACGCTGGAAAGCATCGCTCAGGGCATCTGCGTGGTGGACCGCGAGAACCTGCTGGCGACCTGGAACCGGCGCTTCACCGAACTCAACGACCTGCCGAACGGGCTGCTGAAAGTCGGCATGCCGTTGAGCGACGTGAAAGCCCTGATCCGCCCGCGCAGCGACGGCACGGAACTGGAAGTCGCCACCCACCCCATGCCGGACGGCGGCTTCGTCATAACCTACACCGACGTAACCGAACGGAGCCGGGCAGCCACGGCACTGCGTGAAGCGAACGAGAGCCTGGAGCGCCGGATCGGAGAGCGAACCGCTGACCTGCTCGTCGCCAAGGCCGAGGCCGAGCGGGCGAACCAGGGCAAGACGCGCTTCCTGGCCGCCGCCGGTCACGACCTGATGCAGCCGCTCCACGCCGCCCGGCTGTTCCTGTCGGCCCTGGCGGAACGTAGCGGCGACCCGCTGGTCGGCCAAACCGACGCGTCGCTCCGCTCGGTCGAGGAACTGCTGGGCGAGTTGCTGGATGTCTCCAAACTCGACTCCGGCATCGTGACGGCGAAGCCAACGGACTTCAGGATCGATGAACTCCTGGGGCCGCTGAAGGCCGAGTTCACCGCCCAGGCTGGTGCCCATGGATTGGCGTTCCGCATGGTCGGTTCGACCGCAGGCGTCCGCAGCGATCCGGCTTTGCTCAGGCGCATCCTCCGCAATCTCCTCAGCAATGCGATCCGCTACACCGGCTCCGGCCGGGTGCTGCTGGGATGCCGCCGAATACCGGGCGCTCTCAGGATCGAGGTCTGGGACACCGGCGTCGGCATCCCGCCGGATAAGCTGGAGGATATCTTCATCGAATTCCGGCAACTGGACGACGCGCCACCGGAACGCGGCAAGGGCCTTGGCCTGGGCCTCAGCATCGTGGAACGGCTGGCTGGCATCCTGGGTCACAAGATTACGGTAAGATCCACCCACGGCCGGGGAAGCTGCTTCGCGGTCGAAGTCCCGCTGGCAACCGGCCCCGTCAGCGCCCCGAAACCGGCCTCGCAACGCCGGGCACGGAACTTCAACGACGCACTGGTCCTGTGTATCGACAACGACCCCGCTGTCGTCCAGGGAATGGAAACCCTGCTGACCGGCTGGGGCTGCCGCGTGCTGACCGCATCGGACGGAGCGAGCGCGCTTGCCGTCCTGGACGGCAGGGTGCCGCAGGCCATCCTGAGCGACTACCACTTGGACCGGGGCGCCATCGGCATCGAAGTCCTGAAGGAACTGGGGCGGCGCCTCGGGTCACCAGTTCCCGCCGCCGTTATTACTGCTGACCGCAGCGGTGCTATTCAGGCGGAAGCCGCCGAACTCGGCTACGCCGTCGCCCATAAGCCGATCCGCCCCGGCGCGCTCAAGGCGCTGGTGGCGCGCTTGACGGCTGGTCACCGGCCCGGCTCAATCCCCAACCCGCATCAAGCAGATCAACCCACTGCCGTGCCCTGACGGTCCAAGTACAGGTTGCGTTGATGTGCTCGACCTGCCGCCACAGGTGTTCGATCCCGGCATCGGAGTGAACGAAATCCATCGATCGGTGCAGGGCGGCAAGGAACTCCCGCGCATAGCCGTACCAGTCATCGCTGACGGAAATCAGCGTCGCGAACCCTTCGGTCGTTTCCGGCAAGGCGCCCAGACTGGAGGTCACGACGGCGCAGCCGCTCGCCATCGCCTCCATTACGGCGATGCAGCCTGTCTCGGCGAAGATGTTGGGATAGGCCAGGATGCCGACCCTTCTCAACGCGTGGACTAAATCCGGCTGCGGGATCGCGCCGACATACTGGGAGCCGGGCGTGTTCCGGCAGATGTCGTAGAGGTCCTTGTACGGAGCGTCGGTGTCGCCGCCGGCATATGTCGCCATGCTCGAATAGACCTCCAGCCGCGCTGGCCGGTCGAGCAGCGGGAAGATCGCCATCAGGAGCTGAAGACCCCGATAAGGCGTGGAGGTATAGGCAAGCCGGACCGGGTCCGTCTTCTTCTCCACTGCCAGTTCGGTAGCACTGGCGAATTGGTTTTCGAATACCGGGGCGATGGCATTGCGCAGTACAGCGGTCCGGTCCCGATCCAGGCCGAATCTCCTGGTGAAGCATTCTCTCTGCCACTCGCTGACGAGGACGAAGCCGTCCCAAAGCCTAGCTATCTCTTCGTGCGCCAGAACCTGGACAGGAGGCTGATCGTCGGCGTGGCCGCTCCAAAGGACCAGCCGCATGTCGGGTCCGAACAATTCGCGGAAAGGAAGCGGATTAGCGGTCAGCGATACGACGGCATCGAAGGGTTGTAGTCGCAGTCGCGCAGTGGCCGAGGCATCCGCCCAGCTTACGCAATCGACGCCGAACCATTCACCCGGATGTCGCGTATGGTTCAGGAATGTGACATCGTCGCCCTGCGCCGCCAGCGCCATTGCCAGATAGCACGCGGCGGACTGCATGCCGCCCATTGGCTGTCCCAGCGGCGTCCCGACATGGTAGTCCCAATCCACCGTGTCGGCGATGCAGATGCGCATGATACCCATACCGGAGAGAGGAAGCATGGGAACCAGACGTTCCCCAGCGGGAAGTTATCATCGGGTAGCCGCCAGCGGCAACTGACGGGATGTCCCGGCCAACGCCATTCTCCTATCCCGAAACCCGCCCGGCCTGCTCCTCGCGCGGTGCTTCGACCACCAGACGACCGGCCGCGATGATCACCTGCGTCCGGCTGTAGAGGCCCAGCTTGCGCAGGATCACCGTGACATGGGCTTTCACCGTCGCTTCCGATACGGCCATCTCGAACGCGATCTGCTTGTTGAGCTTGCCAGCGGTGATACCGGCCAGGACGCGCAATTGCTGGGGCGTCAGGGTGGCGACACGGGCGGCGAAGTCCGGTTCGTCCTGATCTTCGGGGGCGTCCTGGACACCGTCGCCAAGTTCGGGAAACCAGTCGCCGCCATCCAGCACCGTCCGCAGGGCTTCCGCTATCCGCTCCACCGGGGCCGACTTGGGCACGAAGCCGGAAGCGCCATAACCCAAGGCCCGGTGGACGGTGGCAGGATCTTCCAGGGCCGAAACGATGACGACGGGAATAGCCGGATATTGCCCGCGCATCAGGAACAGGCCGATGAACCCGTTCATCCCCGGCATGTGCAGGTCCAGCAGGATCAGATCGACCGCGCCGCTTACCGACTCGATCGCTTCCATCGCCGGATCGAAACCGCCCGCCTCCAGGATCAGCGCACCCGGAAAAGCCTGCGCCACGGTCTGGCGCAGGGCAGCCCGCATCAGCGGATGGTCGTCGGCAATGAGGATGGTGCAGGCCGGCATGTCGGCTCTTTCGCGTTTCGCTCCCGATAACCGATTATCGGGTGCGGCCGTCCCAGCGGCAACCAAGGCATACGGCTATGTCGAACGCTAAAAGTCGAAGCGGTTTGACTGACGAACCTCTACCCGACGATCCGCCAGCTTCCGTCCGGCTGCTGACAGGCTTGACCGAATGCCGACTGCATCTGGCCGTCCACGACGACCTGCTGCTGGAACTCGCGGCAATAGGCGCCGGATGCGGACCAACCCTCGCGCGTCGTCCTGACGGCGCCTGCGTTGCCGCTATACGGGTTGCTCCACTGGATCGGCGCGCCCACCGGCGCCGCGTAGGCCTGCGCCGCTGCCTGCCTTGCATAGACCTCGTCAGCGCGGTCGAGCGAACTGCCGAATCCCGACCCCAGCAAACCGCCGAGCAGGGTGCCGGCACCGACCGCCGCAAGCTTGCCGGTGCCGCCGCCGATGCCCGATCCGGCCCAGCCACCGAGCGCAGCACCGCCCAGGGTCCCCAGGAACTGCTTGGCCCCGGACCCGAAGCCCGGCGCGGCGTACGAGCCGCCGGGGTAAAGATTGACGCCGGTTCCGACGCTGAAACCGTTGTATCCGGTGCCGTACCCGATGCTGGCGTAGGGTGAGCACCCCGCGACCATGGTCAGGGCTGGCGTCAGTGCGACAAGCGCCAGAACCGGCTTCCTCATGCTTTCCCTCCTCGCGGTCGGGGACTCCGGATTACTGGACGATCTTCCAGGAGCCATCCGGCTGCTCGCAGGCGCGGCCCGTAGCCTGCTCGGCCCGGCCGCCGACATAGATGGTCTGGTTGAATTCGCGGCAGTACTGGCCGTTGGCCGTGCGGCCCTCGCGCGTCGGCGTGACCGTGCCGTAGTTGCCGCTCTCCGGGTTCTCCCACCGGATCGGTTCGCCGATCGGGGCGGAATAGGCACGGTCGGCCGCCCTGGTGGCATAGCTCTGGTCGGCACGGTCGA
>DASQKT010000087.1:0-2789 GCA_035630415.1 Skermanella sp. | reverse complement strand
TACCGGGACTGATTGCGGCGGCGGCCCTGATGATCAAGCAATTCGCCCATCCGGAGGAGAAAGTGGCCAGTCCAGCCGTCAGGCAGGAGTCGCTGGGACACTGACGGCGGGGGATAGGTCAGACCGGCTCCAGTTCCAGCGATTTCGGCATCGCTTCCGCACCGGCGCAGACGCAGTCCTTGCCCGACTGCTTGGCGGTATACATCCGGTGGTCGGCGATCTCGACAAGCTGGGTGGAGCTTTCCGGTGCCTCGGCGATGCATTCGGCGATGCCGATGCTGGCAGTCTGCGGATTGCCGTCGGGGCGGACACCCAGCCCCTCGGCGCGCAGACGCCGGATCGCCGTCAACGCTCCGGGGGTATCGGTGTCCGGCATGACCACCAGGAACTCCTCCCCGCCCCAGCGGATCACCAGATCGCCTTGGCGCAGACCGCTCAGCAGGGACTGGGCGGCATTGCGCAGGACGCGGTCGCCTTCGTCATGGCCGAAGCGGTCGTTGACCTTCTTGAAATCGTCCAGATCGACGAACACCAGCGACAGCGGGCGCTTGTTGCGCCGGGCGTTGCCGAACTGGAGGTTCAGCATTTCCTCGCCGATCCGGCGGGCATAAGTGCCGGTCAGCTTGTCGTGCGACGACTGGTTGACCAGCGCCATCAGGAAGTGGAGCTGGCTCATCGCCGCCAGAGTGGCGACCGACGACAGCAGGAGCAGCAGCCACATCGCTCCCAGGTAAGAATTGAACGGGAAGATGGCCGACCCGTAAACTCCGGCCAGAAGATGGGCCAGAACCAGCGGCGACGCGAACAGTATCCCTTCCAGCGCCGTGATGGGAAAGACGCTGAGGCCGGCGCACATGACGAACGGCAGGAAAGCGTAGCCCGCCGCGATCGCGGCGGCCGGGCTGTCCGGGTCGAACTGGTTGACCATGGGATGCGATGCGACGAAGAACAACACTGGGACGGCGAGCAGCCATCCCAGTGCCTTCCACGCATGCCAGATGCCCTCTCCGCCTCGATACCAGATCGCCAAGGCTCCGAAGGCGGCACTGGCCACGATCCGGAGCGCCGCGAGATATCCCCACTGCGGCCATGTGAACAGGTACATGTCGATGACGATCCAGAGCGGCGTCAGGATCGAGAAGACGCCGGCTACCAGACGCGCGCGGGAAACGATCAGCGCGGCGCGACGCCGCTGAATCAGCGGCGAATGCTGAAACGGCTGGATAAGGTCATGGATTTGGCTGAGCGACAAGTCGCCGTCGATATTCGCCAACGTTCTGTCGGCCAGCCCCATCGCAATTTTTGAGATCCTGTCCTTCACGCCTTCTCCCGTGAGGCTTTTAAAATTCACGGGAGATTATAATAAAAATCACACTACTTGGGTAGAGGTATCGTTATACGAAGGGTTTAGTTGGGTAGCTCAATCATCTATGGGTTCAACATCGACCTGGACGTTGAGGGTATGCCCCCATCCGCCGAGAATTACTCCCCGGACAGGGCTCACATCATCGTAATCACGGCCCCAGGCCAGCGTTATATAGTCGGCGTCGACAGGCTTGTCGTTGGTCGGATCAAGGTCGATCCAGCCGGCCTCGTCGCCGCACCAGACCGAAAACCAAGCATGCGACATATCAGCGCCTACCAGCCTGGGCCGGCCCGGCGGCGGATGGGTGCGCAGGTAACCGCTGACATATCGGCCCGGCAGGCCGATCGACCGCAGACAGCCGACCCCCAGATGCGCGAAGTCCTGGCAGACGCCGCGGCGGTGGGTCAGCACCTCCGTCAGCGGAGTCGCCACAGTCGTGGCGGTAGAATCGAAGGTGAAATCGGTGTAGATGCGCCGCATCAGGTCCAGCGCTGCTTCCGCTGCCGGCCGTCCTTCGGGAAAAGATGGAGCGGCGTACTCGGCAAGCTCGGGCGACGCGCGGACCATCACGCTGTCGAATAGGAACTGGTTGGCGTCTATCGCGTCCGGCGTGCGGGGCGAGGCGACTTGTTTGCGCACGGCTTCCCACGCCGGCGTATCCGCCGGATCGAGCGGAGCCGGCGCCTTGACTTCAAGCTCGATGCGCGACTCGATGATCAGCGTCCGGTGCGGTTCCTGAACCGCGAAATAGGCTTCCGGGTTGCCGAAGTAATCCTGCCACTCATTGCGCACCGACGGCTCCGGCGAGATCGAGAGCACGGCGCTGGAGCAGGTCTGGCGCGGGTTGTCGCGCGGCAGCAGATGGACGATGTGCTGCGAAACCGACACGCCCTCGCCGTATTCGTAGCGCGTCGTATGCCGGGTCCGGTAGCGCACCGCTTTTGCAGGCTCCGGTTCCAGTTCCGGATCCGGCTCCGGTTCGGCCTCGACCGCTTCGGGAGAAACTTCCTCCGGCGCGGCCGCTTCCGGATCGGCGGGGTCAGGCGGGGCGTGAGAAGGCATGGCTGAAATAGGCATGGGCCAGCAGGTTCGAGATTTCAGGCAGCCGGTCGGCCAGCCTGTTGAGCGCACTTCTAAGGGCGAACCGATCGCGGATGATATCGGGTTCGCGCAGCACCTCCCGCGCTTCCTCCACCAGCCGGATCGCAGCCGCCGTCGGGCTGTGCTGGGGCCTGGAATCGATCATCGGCGGACGCGGCAGGGCCGCGAGATGGCGGGACAGGTGCGATAGCTGGTAGGCCAGGGCGCGGGGATTGCTCTCGTCGCACAGCAGCAGGTACAGCACGGGCGTTCGCTGCGCCGTGGTGTAGAAGCGTTCCCGGTAGGTCATGAAGCTCTCGCCCAGTTCCAGCAGGACCTCATG